>CAMDJY010000110.1 GCA_945901145.1 Legionella genomosp. 1
ACAATTAGCCCACCGAGTACAATGGCTAGAACGCTGGCCCAATAAGCCATTTCAAGGCGTAATTATTGCCAATGAAGTATTAGATGCCATGCCAGTTCATCGCTTTTTAAGAACCGATCAAGGACTGTTTGAAAGCTATATTCAGTTGCATGAAGCGTTGTCAACATTCGAAGAAATTTTTCTGCCCTGCAGTAATGAATCATTAAAAGCACACCTATTAGCAGCCCTCAACCATGAACAGAGGCCTTATCTTTCAGAAGCAAATTTATGCATCAATGACTGGCTAAAACAGTGCGCCACGATGTTATCATCAGGTATGTTTTTGATCATTGATTATGGATTTCCTCGTCATGAATACTATCACCCCGATCGCCATCAAGGCACGCTGATGTGTCATCGTCAACATCAGGCGCACCCGAATCCATTACAAAACCCAGGCCAAGAAGATATCACCGCACATGTCGATTTTACGCATGTCGCAGAAGCAGCACATGACGCTGGCTTTCAGATTTCAGGCTATACCAATCAAGCCTCTTTTTTACTTGGAAATGATTTGTTAAGCTTTCTCAACACACAAAATCAACAAGCCATCAGAAAACTCACTGATCCAAGTGAAATGGGTGAATTATTTAAAGTGATGGCATTAACCAAAAACTTCGAAGAGCCCTTGGCAGGATTTCAATTACACGATAAACGAGCGAGCTTATAACATGACTAGGTACCTAACCACGGTAGAATTACAAAAAGAATCGATGAAATTTTCAGCAGGACACACCACAATTTTCTCAGCCACTGAGCGTGAGCCCTTACATGGACATTGGTACGGAGTATATCTTGCGCTCACCACTTGGGTGGAAGAAAACGGTATGACCTTTGATTATCGTTATTATAAACAACGCATCCACCATTTATGCGCCCAATTAAATCAAACATTTCTCATGCCTGCACACTCTCCTTTCTTAACTTATGCCGCAGATGATGAGTACTATTATTTTACATTTAATCATAAAAAAATCCCTTTCTTAAAAGAAGATGTTACGCTTTTACCCTTGACCAATATTACCGTAGAAGAGTTATCACGATGGTTTATCAATGAACTGATTAAAGAAACAGAAGAGCTTAACCGCCATCGCATTGAACGCATCGTTGTTAAAGTGTTTTCTGCGCCAGGTCAATCTGCAAGCCATACGTGGGAACGACCAACATCTCAACCCTTAGAAGCATGACGGCATTGGTATTACAGGTCAGCGTACTCAATACGAATCGTGACTCTTTTGACTATTATGCCAATGAAAACTTACCAACGCCTTGTATCGGCGCACGCGTCTGGGTGTCTTTTCGCAATAAAACCCGACTCGGGATTATCGTGGGTATCGGCACATCATCCAACTACCCGACGCTCAAGCCAATTACCAGCATCATAGACGATACCTCACTCTTTACCGATGAACTCTTAGCACTCTGTCGCTGGATCAGTCGCTATTATCATGCACCACTGGCTCAAGTGATGGCGCTGGCTTTACCCAAAAGATATCGCTTAGGGAAAATGCCAAGTACACGTCAAAGAAAACTCATGGAGTCACTGCCTGACGACTGCAATCCTGAAGAATTAACATTACATCAAGAACAACAACACGCTGTTGATACCATCAAGCAACACTGGGGCGGATACCATAGCTATCTGTTACAAGGCGTCACTGGCAGCGGCAAAACCGAAGTCTATTTACACATCACCGCCCATGCACTGAATGAACATAAGCAAGTTTTGATTTTAGTCCCTGAAATTGGGCTAACCCCGCAATTATTAGGGCGTTTCAAAGCAAAATTTAAACATATTCCCATCGCCATCATTCACTCTCATATTACAGACACAGAACGCGCGCATACCTGGAAAAGTGCAAAAGACAATCAAACAAAAATCATTATTGGAACACGTTCAGCACTATTCACACCAATGCCTCAACTTGGATTAATCATTATCGATGAAGAACATGATCCATCGTTTAAACAAATGGATGGTGTGCGTTTATCTGCACGAGATGCCGCCTTGATACGCGCGCAATTGCAAGATATTCCGATTATCTTAGGCTCAGCCACGCCAAGTCTTGAGAGTCTTTATAATTGTGAAATCAATAAATACACAAAATTACGCTTAACGACCAAAGCACGCAATCAATTCCAAACGCAATACCAGCTCATCGATATTCGCAATCAAACGCTCCACCATGGTTTAGCCGAACCTACACTGAAAACGATTCAAACATACTTAGAAAAACAACTGCAAATTCTGATATTTATTAATCGACGCGGCTTCTCGCCAGTGCTTTTATGCCATCAATGTGGCTGGATTGCCGATTGCACGGCATGTGATAGTCATCTCACCTTGCATCGTCACAAACAACAACTCATCTGCCATCACTGTGGCGTGGTGCATCATGTACCAAAAGCCTGCCAATCCTGTCAGAGCACTGAGTTATTACCCATAGGCTCAGGAACCCAACGCGTAGAAGAAGGCTTAGCCACACAATTTCCAAACATCAATATTGCACGGATTGATCGAGACGAGATTAAAAATACCCAAAACTTACATCATCATCTAGCCAGTATTCTTGAAGGCACACCGCAAATTATGATTGGTACACAAATGCTTGCCAAAGGTCACCACTTTCCTAAACTGGCATTAGTCATCGTTCTCGATACGGATGCTGGATTTTATAACCAAGATTTTCGTGCCTTAGAACGCTTAGGACAACTCATCACTCAAGTTGCAGGACGCGCAGGGCGCGCAGAGCATTCCGGACACGTCCTAATCCAAACCCACGTACCACAAAATCCATTGCTTAACCAACTCATCCAACACGGATACGAAACTTTTACCAAATTATTATTCACTCAACGCCAGGATGCAGGCTGGCCGCCCTATACTCATTTAGCCCTCATCCGCGCTCATGGAAAAAATATCAGTGAGTTACTTGATTTTCTTCATAATATCAAAAAAATGCTCACACACCGAGGCCTCGAACTGCTCGGGCCAGCCCCCGCACCCATGGCTCGAAAAGCCTCAAAATTTCATTTACAGCTGCTCATCAAAGCTAAAACACGCCGGACATTACATGGCGCCTTGTCTGACTTAAATATTTTACAAACCAATCCACCCAAACACACCATCCGCTGGAGCATTGATGTCGATCCAATCGACCTGTCCTAACTGGAGCTCTATCTTCCATAATATTCAATTTAATGCTAATATTAGTAATACTTTAGGTAATACCAAAAGGAATTATCATGCAATCACAAAAATTATCAATTTCATTGCCGAAACAGCAATGTGAATTTATTGAACATTACATGGTTGATCACCCAATAAAAAATCGATCTGAAGTTATTCGAGAGGCAATCTATTTACTGCAACAAAGAGAACTAGAAGCCTGCTATAAGGCTGCTAATCATGAAATTGAAAATGATTTTGAAAATACAAATTTAGACGGGATTGATAGCAATGAAGCGTGGTGAAATATATTACGCTCATTTAGATCCTACAGTTGGCGAAGAAACCAAAAAAAAACGACCTGTACTCATCGTCAGTAACAATAGCAATAATCATGTGGCAAACACAATAACAATTGTACCGATAACTTCAAACATAAAAAAAATTTATCCTTTTGAAGTATTTTTAGAAAGCATAGAAACTGGACTTCTGCATGATTCTAAAGCGCAATGTCACCAAATTAGAACAATATCTCAATTAAGAATTCATAGACCTATTCCAATAGGGATAGTAAAATACCCAACAATGGAAAAAATAAATAGTGCACTAAAACTTCACTTAGATATTAAAGATTATTAAAAAATGAACCCTTACAACCAAACTGTATTTTTAAAAAGTGCCGCCAAAGTTGAGCAACTCCCTGAAGACTCAGGATTTGAAGTTGCCTTTGCCGGGCGCTCGAACGCCGGCAAGTCAAGTGCATTAAACTGTCTAACAGGCATAAAAGGCCTGGCTCGTACCAGTAAAACTCCAGGACGAACCCAGCTGATAAACTTATTCACCGTTGGCGACGAACACCATCGTTTAGTCGATTTGCCTGGGTATGGCTATGCAAAAGTTTCAGAACGCATTAAACAAGAATGGCAAGCTCATTTAGCCCACTATTTAGAAGTTAGAGCTTGTTTGACAGGCCTGATTTTACTGATGGACATTCGCCATCCCCTGAAAGAGTTAGACCAAACGATGATTCAATGGGCACTGACCCGACAACTTCCAGTCCACATGCTTTTAACCAAAGCAGATAAATTAAGTAAAAACCAAGCCCAACAAACCCTCTTAAAAGTCAAACAACACTATGCTCCCTTCATCGGTAGCACGCTGAGTGTACAAACTTTTTCTTCCCTGAAGCGCCAAGGTTTAGATACGCTCATAGAAAAAATGAATGATTGGCTAGAGATAGTATAACATTGCAGTCTTAAGCAAACTATTTTATGCTTATTCACATGTCATTTCATTGAGAAAATTATCATGCAAACTGCTGTGCACGTTTATCATGATGATCATCAAAATTTCCAAGGTTATCTTGCTTATGATGATCAATCTTCAGAAAAACGACCTGCAGTCTTAGTCGTTCATGATTGGAGCGGACGCAATACTTTCGCCTGTCAACAAGCAGAACATATGGCAAAAACAGGCTATGTTGGTTTTGCCGTTGATATGTATGGCGAGGGCAATCTTGGTACCACCATCGAGGAAAAACAAGCACTCATCGCCCCCCTGATGGCAGATCGATCTCTCGTAAAATCACGCATGTTAGCAGCGCTTGAAATCGTTCGTAACCTACCTCAAGTTGATACTAAGCGTATTGCTGTCATTGGTTTTTGTTTCGGAGGACTCTGCGCGCTGGACCTCGCCCGAAGTGGTGCACCTATTGTTGCTGCAGTCAGCTTTCACGGTTTATTACAAAGCCCTCCGGCCGCATTGATTCAACCCATCAATGCTAGTTTACTTATTTTGCACGGCTATGATGATCCGATGATATCACCCGAAGCAGTCAATCAATTTTGTCAAGAAATGACGCAAGCAAACGCGGACTGGCAAGTGCATCTATTTAGCCAAACGCAACATGCTTTTATGGTTCCTGACGCACATAACCCAACATTAGGCACCATGTATCAACCTCACACGGCAGAACGCGCATGGCACGCCATGCATTTTTTTCTTGCCGAACAATTTAAGCAAACATCATGACACTTGAAAATCCTTCTATTCATACTTTAGCTGAGGCACTTGGACAGCAATTACTTGCCAAATCATGGTCTGTTGCCATTGCTGAGTCTTGTACTGGAGGCAAGCTTTGTGCAGCAATCACAGACATTCCAGGCTGCTCTGCCTGGTTTGACCGTGGTTTTGTGACTTATTCAAACCAAGCTAAAGAAACCCTACTCAATGTGCCACACGTTACCCTATTAACGCATGGTGCCGTCAGCAAAGAAACCGCGCTTGCCATGGCCCAAGGTGCACTCCTAGCAAGCCATGCAAACATCAGCCTTGCGATTACTGGTATTGCAGGCCCGAGTGGCGGCAGCCCTGAAAAACCAATAGGCACGGTTTGGATCGCATGCAGCTGCACGAATCAACCGCCCCAAGCCAATCACCATGTATTTTCGGGCGATCGCCAAGCAATCCGTGAGCAAACGGTGTTTGCTGCATTACACCATCTTATAAATCGCTGTGCATCGTGATGATTGAAGAACCAATAGATATCATCGTTATCGGTGGCGGCGTGATGGGCTTGAGCGTTGCGCTTGCCATGCGTCAGCGAGGATGTTCTGTTGTTATTCTGAATAAACATGATTT
>CAMDJY010000111.1 GCA_945901145.1 Legionella genomosp. 1
GCTCTTTGTTATATAAAGGTAAATATTCCATTAACAGAGGACGCGGGCCTACAAGGCTCATTTCACCTCTTAACACATTCCATAGTTCCGGTAGTTCATCTAGGCTAGTCGCTCGTAGTGCTTTTCCAAAGCGCGTCAACCGCACTTCGTCAGGCAATAGCTGTCCTGATTGATCGACTTGATCCGTCATCGTACGAAATTTTATTAATTTAAATAATTTGCCATTCAAACCTGGGCGATGTTGAAAAAAAATAACTGGGGAACCTAATTGAACACGGATAAGAAAAAACAAAATAATCAATAATGGAAATAAAAATAATAGAAGCAAGGCTGAAACAATGATATCTATACTTCGCTTTAACATAGCTCCCTCATCAATAATATCAGTCTTAATTTAATCTAACACTTTAACAGAACCGATTTTATTAGCAACCATAACAGTTTCTATAATATTCACCCAAGTTTCACTTAAAATTTTTCGATCGAACTCAGTTTTGGCCAATTGTAGCGCTCGTTCACCCATGGCTTTTAATCGATTTTTATCGCGCGCAGCCTCTTCAAGCATATCTGCAAAATGAATACAATTCTCAGGAGAAACAATAAAACCACAATCATGAACATGAATTTTTTCTGCCAACCATCCTGGGTAATTAATGAGCACCGGCAATCCCGAAGCGATATAATCAAAAAATTTATTAGGTGATGTCCCTTCATAAAAAGCGGGTATATTAGACAGAATTTGCAAACCCAAATCAGCACTTGCCATAAACTCTGCCAGTTTATTTTTTGGCAAGGGATCAAGCAATAGAACAGAATCCAAGCCTTCTTGTTTAACTCTTGCTTGTATAGAGGGTTTTAGTTTACCTTGACCCATGAGAATTAACTTAATATCTGAACGTCCACGTCTTTTAAGTTCACATGCCGCATCCAAAACAGCATTTAGGCCATTAGCTATACCATGCGTACCGGTATACACAACCATCAAATCACTATCGCCTACACCTACGGGACGCGCTGAAGCAGTAACATTTTGAAATAAATCTATATCACATCCATTAGAAACCATCGTTATGTTTTCTTTAGAAATACCACATTTGGCAATACCTGCAACAATGCCAGGTGAAAGCCCTATCAACGCATTTGCTGAATAATAACTCGCACGTTCAATAATAGATAAACACAATAATACAAAAGGATTCGTAATAACCCCCATCGCCTTAGGTAATTCAGGCCAAAGATCCCTGACCTCAAAAACAAATGGCTTACGTTTCAACCACCGCGCAATAATACCAGGAATGCCGACACTAAGCGGGGTAGACGTTGCAAATACAACGTCATATTTCAGAGTAAATATAAACTTTATAGTCCGTATAGCAAATTTTAAAAAAGTAAAAGAACGTTTCAAAAAACCATCGTGGTTAGAATAAGCAAGATCAAATTCGATGACATGAATGCCATCGACATGGCCCTGTCTCATCCCTTTTTTAAAAGGCATGTCAAGCCCTGTATAACCCACTTGATAACTTCCACAAATCATTGTCACTTGGTGACCACGCAATAAAAGTCGTTGGGCCATTTCATAGGAACGCTGACCTGCAGCCCCCTTGGGGGTTGAAAAATGTTGGTGAAAATATAAAACGTTCATAAAATCCACTCATATTCCGTGATTAATTGTCCAGCCTGATTGACTTCTACTTCTAAAATGGGCGTTTCTGATTTTTGTAAATAATGTCTGGATTCCCATCCTCGTACGAGTGACATGTTTAACACTGGCATCGTAGCATGAACTGTTACCCGTCCCACTTCACTCACCAAACGATTGCCCTCAATCAACCAAACAGCGGGCATCAATCGCCATCTCAAAACAGCACGATGTTTAAAACCTTCAATTTTATCAATGACTTTTAACATATTATCAAATAAAATTAGCTTACGCTGATGATATGCCCCTTGTCTATCTCGATATGCTACTGCAAATGAAATATGAGTTTGCTCCACCCTCATCGGTTCTATTATTTTTGCTTTAATCCAATCACCAAATAAAAATCGACTTAACCGCGGCATCTGGTCGCGTTGGTCGAATTGAATTGTATTATGACTTGCTGTCCCTGGAAAATAAGCTGCTTCAGCTGGACTCGCATGATAACTATAGGTGCCTGCATCGCGTAATAAATTAACGCCAGCATGCCAAAAATCAACATGCATAAGATCCGACTGACTCGGTCTAAATCGGAAGCGAGGATATCTTAACACTGCCATGGCCTGATTCATGCGCAGAACCGCATAACCACCCTGATCGTATATCCGGGTATAATGAGTCTCTATCATATTCTGTGGAAGAGATAAGCGCATTGCTTTGATTCGATTATTCCAGACGCCATCACCATGATATACCTGAGCTTGATGAAAAAGGACTGCAGCAGTCTGCACTGACATTCGATAATCACGATGCTCTACCAAGCCTAAGGGAAATAAATAAGCACTATCTTGGGCACCGATGTTCGGCGCATCACCGGTCTGTGGATCAACCACATTCGCTAACCATGCAGTTGCCAAGCGTACTTTTAATAAAAAATCTTTAGAAAAAGCAGATAACTCAAGTTTCTGACGCCAAATTTCAACGATACTCAACGTATCTAACATCACACGGTGATAATTCACTGAATATTGACTAAAGCTTCCATCTTGTTCAATCAAACGAGAAATTAATTTTTCTAACCATTGTCTTCCTATTTTTTCCCAGTGTTCGCCTCGTTGATCACCATATTTTTTAAGCCAACTACCCCCGATAAACAATGCCGCCGCCTCCGAAGTAGCATGATTATTATCTTGTGATCTTGCATAATAAAAAGTTTGAACAATTCGTTGCATATGACATTGAACCAAAGCTAATAAACTTTTCTGAGATAATTCAAGCTGGTTTAGCATTATAGTCGCCATTGCTAAATGCATCACGCGAATACTTGCTTCCTGACCACACTTCCAGTTAACCCCGCAAAAAGATGGGTTATTCAAAGACCAGTCCATAAGCCATGTATTTAATTTTGAAAGTGATTGTTCGTCACCTGCTAAATATTGCTCAACAAATGCTAACACCCACGTAAAGCGTGAAGCTTCCCAGATAAGTTTAATATCACCAAGCTCTTGATTAAAATCTCCGAGCTTCCACCATGGCTTGTTAACGACACTCTGCCTGCCATTCATGGGATTTAAATGCCAATTAGGTGGGTATGCTGACAATCTAGGTGACCACCAACCAAAATATAGCGCTGTCGCTTGCCAATCTTGTGTCGGCAAAAATGGAAGATGAGTTTGTCTATTTTCCACAAAAAAAGGAGCAACGAGGGGCTCTTGGCGAACTAAACGCCAAGAATTTAAGCCAAACTTATTTTTTAGTCGATAATAGATGACACGAGCAATGTTACCCAGACCTAAAGAAAAAGCAGTCTTGATTTTAACAATAAGCAGAGCCATTATTGACGCAACTGCGCTGCAACTTCTATTGTCACACGAGCAATTTCAAAAATTTCTTCGATAGGAATAGGCGACTCACTGCCTTTTTCTATAGCAGATAAAAAAGCCCCAGCACAAGCATGTTGGCCTTTATCTTGACGCCATAGATTCATTTTTTTAAATCTAGACCAGCCAAAACCACTTAACTTTCTGAAATTATCAAGTTGCAAAATACGACCGGCGGCAAATACTTCAATACGTTCTTTAGGGAAAACAGCCGCACCATTGGCTAAATAATGAATTGTACCGAAAGAACCATCTGAAAATCCTAATGTAATAACCGCTTTATCTTCTAACACTGTCATATATGACGAAGGCCCCATACATTTAGCTGTTATAGAAACAATGTCACACCCAGCTAAATAACGCATTAAATCAATAAAATGACACGCCTCACCGATAATTCTGCCACCACCCACGAGTGGGTCTTGCGTCCAATGTTGCGCAGGAATTGCGCCTGCATTGATTGTCATCACAAACACCTTAGGCTCGCTAACAGCATTCAATAACAATTTCATTTTCTGAATGTGAGGTGCAAAACGACGATTAAATCCAACCATCAAATGTAAATTTTTTCCAGACATTATTGCGGTATGATATGCCGCCTCAATTTCAGCAAGTTCATTGAGATGAATCGCAAGTGGTTTTTCAACAAATACATGCTTACCTGCTTTTAATGCCCGTGTTACTAATGAAGCATGGGTATCATGACGCGTCACGATCACCATTGTATTAATCATTTTATTAGATAAAACGTCATCAACATCCGTTGAGGCATGAGTGAAACCGGATTTTTTGCCATAAATAACGCCACTGACACCTCCTGAAGTCACAATTGTATGTAACTGAGCATCCCAGGATTTAAAAGACGGAATCAGCATGCGAGATGCATAATTTCCAGCACCAATAAATGCCAAAAGCGGTTTAACTGAATTAAAATGGATGTTTTCTTTCAAAGTCAGTTGTTTAAAATAACGGGGGGCAGGCTCGGATGTATATTGCAAGAGAATGCCTAAGGCAGATTTATCTTCTGTGAGAGTCTGATATGCAGATGTCGCTTCTTCAAAAAGATAACGATGCGTAATCAATGATTTTACATCAAGCTGTTGGCTGGACATCATATCCAAACACGCCTCAAAATTACGCTGCTCAGTCCATCTGACAAACCCTACTGGATAATCTATGCCCTTATGTTCATAGTCTGGTTCATAACGCCCTGGACCATAAGAACAAGATACTTGAAAACTCAATTCTTTTTCATAAAAATCAGCCCGATTTAATTCAAGCCCAGTGACGCCTACCAGTACAATGCGACCGCGTTTGCGGCTCATGTGTGCAGCCTGCGTGACAGGATCATTTGATTTTGTAGAAGCTGTAATAATCACAGCATCTACACCACGCCCTCGGCTAAAAGCTATCGCCATGGTCACAGGATCTTCACCTAAAGCTGGGTTACAAATTTCTGCACCAAAACCCTTGGCAAGTTCAAGTTTACTATCGTCAAAATCGACTGCAAATACTCGACAACCCTGGGCTCTTAACAGCTGGATAGTTAATAATCCAATAAGCCCTGCACCTATCACAACAACAGATTCACCTAAAGTGGGTGCAGCCAAACGCATTGCCTGCAAACCAATACTTGCTACGACAGTAAATGACGCTGACTCATCATCAACATTATCTGGGATACGCACACATAAATTTTTCGGTATCTTAACCACATCAGCATGCGGGCCATTAGAAACAACACGATCCCCTCGTTTAAATTCACTGACATTTGCAGCAATTTCTTGAACAATACCTACGTGACAATATCCGAGTGGTAATGGTTGTGCTAACTTAGAACGTACCGCATCCAAGGTCGTGACCAACCCATCTGTTTTCACTTTTTCTAAAATCATTTTAACTTTTTCGGGCTGTTGACGAGCCTTTTCTATATAAGAGGCTTTGCCAAAACCAACTAACATACGTTCTGTGCCTGCAGAAATGAGTGTTATCGTTGTCGATATGAGTAAATGACCGGGTAAAACACTCGGGGTAGGTGCTTCAATGATACCCGTGCTTCCATTAGATAAGTCGTGTAAAATTTGCTTCATATTATCCCTAAATAAACCACAATCAAGAGCCTCATATGAACCTTACTAAAGTAAAAAGCATTAATCAATCCTCACTCAATAAAAAAAAAATAGCGAAAGGATTGCTTTCAAAGATTCCGTTCTGTATCTTCTAGCGGTTAAACATAATTTATCAAGGGATTTTGTAGCT
>CAMDJY010000112.1 GCA_945901145.1 Legionella genomosp. 1
TCGTTTCGGGGGAGATGTAAACTATAGTATTTTACTTGGAGAAAAAAGCAGTCTTCAAGTGGGTTATGGTTACCAGGGGTTAAGTATAAAGAATGTTGGTATTGTTCAACAGATTCAACGATTTGTGAATGAGTATGGTAGAGATTTTAACCAAGTGCGTCTCACCACTGGCTGGAATAGAAATAATTTAGATCAAATGCCTTATCCAAATAAAGGCTTGAATCAAGAAGCAGGTCTTCTTATTGCACTGCCGGCGACGCCTGCTTCTTTTACTTTTTATAAAGCTGCATATAAAGCACGTGTTTATCATCCACTTCCCAAAGGTTTTATTTTGAGTGCAATGGGTAATTTTGGGTATGGAAATACATTTAGTAATTCGGGTCTGCCATTTTATGAAAACTATTTTGCGGGGGGGATTGCACAACCTGGACAAGTTCGAGGTTATGATAGCTATTCTTTAGGTCCTTTAGACACGAATGGTCATGCGCTTGGTGCTAACTTATTGATTAATGGTAGCTTAGCTACAATTTTACCTTATCCCTTGAGTCGAGATAACGTGAGAACGGCTTTATTCGTTGATGCAGGTAATGTCTTTATTCGTGGAACACCGATTGCACTAAGTGGTACAAATCAAGGTCCAATGCGTTATTCTGCGGGGATTTCAGTAGATTGGCGCTCACCATTTGGACCTTTAGTGTTCAGCGTTGCAAAAGCTTTAAATCCGACGCCAACTGATATAGAGCAGGTGTTTCAATTTACTGTGTCTTCAGGTTTCTAAAATTTTTTTGCAGTTATCGCAACCTGAAATAAATTGTGCTAGCATCTACACCCAATCAGGCGCAGTCTGAGTTGATAATCGATAAGTTTTTGAATCAGGAGTGAAATCATGAAGCGAGTAGGTAGCGTTCTTTTAGCGCTGGTCTTAATTATCAGTGGCAGTGCTTTTGCAGAGGGCACAAAAATTGGTGTAGTTGATTTGCAAAAAATCATGCAGACTTCTACGCAGATGAAAGTCATTCAGGATAAATTAGAAAAAGAATTTAAACCGCGTCGAGATAAATTGATTGCCATGGAAGAAAGTTTAAAAAAAGACATGGAAAAATTTAAACGGGATAGTGCAGTTTTAAGTGCAACACAACGTAAAGATCTTGAAAAGAAAATTGTTGCAACACAACAGCAATTTGAGCGAGAAGGCCAGCAGTACCAGCAAGAATTGAGTACGGCACACAATGAAGCAATGGAAGATTTTTATAATAAAATCCGAGCAGCGATTGCCAAAGTGGCTAAGAGTGATTCGTATGATCTCGTGTTTCAAAAAGATGCAGCACCTTTTAGTGTTGATACCCTTGATGTGACTGCAAAAGTGATTAAAGAAATTAAATAAAGCTACTACCCTCAAGGTGAGGGTAGTGAGTCAAAAAACTTAAGGAAATTTCATGAGTCATGTGGTAGATATTGGCCAAATTCTTAATCTACTACCCCACCGTTATCCTTTTCTTCTGGTTGATCGCGTACTTGATTATAAACCATTTGAATTTTTGACAGCGGTAAAAGGGGTTACGGTGAATGAGCCGTTTTTTCAAGGCCATTTTCCTGAAAATCCTATTATGCCTGGCGTATTAATGCTGGAATCTCTTGCTCAGGCAAGTGCAATTCTCTCTAATCTCTCCCGCACGCCACAGCCAGGATATAAGTTTTTATATTTTTTTGCGAGCATTGATAACGCAAAGTTTAAGCACGTAGTGACACCTGGCGATCAACTTCGGCTAGAAGTGAAATTGATTGGGCAAAAACGCGATTTTTGGCGGATGCGGTGTGAAGCATACGTTGGGGAGAAACTGGCTTGTTCTGCAGATTTAATGAGTGCTGCTAAGGAAGTTAAATGTGATGAGTGAGCATGCAATAATCCATCCTTCTGCACGAATTGCACCCAATGTGACGATTGGTCCGGGTACAATTATCGGTGCTGATGTTGAAATTGGTGAAGGAACCTGGATCGGCCCTCATGTCGTGATTCAGGGGCCGACAGTTATTGGTAAAAATAATAAAATTTTCCAATTTGCGTCAGTTGGCGATGAACCTCAAGACATTACTTATAAAGGCGAACCAACGTCTCTTGTGATTGGCGATCATAATATTATTCGCGAATTTTGTATGATTAGCCGTGGCACCGTTAAAGGTGGTGGATTAACTAAAATTGGTAATCATAATTTTTTTATGGCTTATTCGCACATTGGCCATGATTGTATGGTGGGTAATTATGTAACACTTGTTAATTATTCAGCTTTATCTGGTCATGTTGTGGTGGATGATTACGCAAGCATTGGGGCATATGCAGCAATTCATCAATTTTGCTTAATCGGTGCTTATGCTTTCATCGCACGTGCAACTTATGTATCGAAAGATGTATTACCTTATGTAATGATCGCGGGTCATCTAACCTCTGCTTGTGGGATTAATACTGTTGGCTTAAAACGACGGGGTTTTTCCTCTGCTGCAGTGGATATATTGCGTCGTGCTTATAAAATTATTTTTAGAAAGGGTCTGACTGTACAGCAAGCTATGGCTGAACTAGAAATTTTATTGCCAGAATGCCCAGAGGTACAGCCTTTAATTGATGCACTGAATCAATCAACACGTGGTATTGTCCGCTAGAAGAATTCTTAGTTCAATTGGATTATCAAGAGTTTTTAGGTCGTTTTGCACCCGCTGATAGAATTTATTTTTATCGGCGGGTTGTGTCGACAGGATTAAATCTAAAATAATTTTGCCATCTAAATAATGAATGACCCAAGATAAAAGTTCGGGATAGTCATGTTGCCAAGACAGCAGCAGGTGTTTTTCTAAAAAAGAACGATTGGGTAAATGCAGACAGGGAGAAGAGGTTTCATCATCTTCTGGGTCGACGTGTACAGTTACATCGCGTACATTAGGAACTTTTTGCACTAAATCATGGTGAACAATTTGCGCGATGAAGTGTCCTTCTGAAACGGAAACCCATGGCGATACGATGATATGTAAGTCAATAAAGATATCCTGGCCCATGGTTCTGGTCCGCAGCTGATGAATTTTTTTTACGCCGTCTGTCTCTCGAACAACTTCTTCGATTTTATTAAGTTGCTCAGCATCCACGGCTGTGTCGATTAATTCTTTGATACTATTCCAACTATAAGTCACTCCCATGTGTATAATAAGCACACCGACAATGATAGCTGCAATCGCATCTAAGTAAGGGTATCCGGCTAGGCTACCGATGAGTCCGGCTAAGACCACGAGCGAAGATGCTGCATCCGATCGATGATGCCAGGCGTTTGCTAATAATAAGTCTGATTTAATAATGTGACTAATATGTTTAGTGTAGTAAAACAGTAATTCATTAATTATCAATGATATGATCGCAATTGGAATGCTCCATATTTTTGGAGATTCATAGGTGCGATGAAATAACTCTTCCATCGAGTCCCACGCAATTGCTAAGCCTGTTAAAATGAGTAATAGTGCTAAAAAGAAAGTTGCGGCAGTTTCAATGCGCTGGTGCCCATAAGGATGAGAATCATCGGCATGCTGGCTGCCATATTTTGAAGCTAAAACAACGGTTGCATCCACAACTAAGTCTGAAAATGAGTGGAGGCCATCAGCGATGAGACCATGAGAGTGAAATAATATGCCACCAGTTAATTTAGCTAAACCGAGTAATGCATTCATCAAGGCGCCTATGAGTGTCACTTTTTTTGCGATCTGGTAGCGAGCATCAGGATTTGAGGCTGGTACATTGGTTTTAGTCTGTAGGTGCATATGAATTCGCCTTTAAAAATAATTAAATCATTTTAACACAATTCCTTGACCTCTCAATTGCTCTTGGGTATTATCGCGTTTCTGTCCTTGGACGATTGATCGGGGTATAGCGCAGTCTGGTAGCGCGCCTGCTTTGGGAGCAGGATGTCGGGAGTTCGAATCTCTCTACCCCGACCATTAATTGTAAGCGCCCGTAGCTCATCTGGATAGAGCATCGGCCTTCTAAGCCGAGGGTAGCAGGTTCGAATCCTGCCGGGCGTACCAAAAAGGAGCCCCAAGCAGTGTTCGTAAGTGTGATGGTGGACGTAGCTCAGTTGGTAGAGCCCCGGGTTGTGATCCCGGTTGTCGTGGGTTCGAGCCCCATCGTTCACCCCAGTGTTTTCAAACCTTAAAGTTTGTTTTTATTACATGATTCTTTACAGAACAAGCTTACTGTTTAGCAGTTACATTCAGTTTGCGAAAGTGGCGGAATTGGTAGACGCACTGGATTTAGGTTCCAGCGGGGTGACCCGTGAGAGTTCGAGTCTCTCCTTTCGTACCATTATACCTTTGTTTGTTTTCGTTAAATTAATTATATCTCCTGTGAGGTGAACTAGATGGCAGTATCTGTTGAAACCTTGAGTGGTTTAGAGCGTAAAGTAATCGTATCCGTACCAGCAGAAAAAATTGAAGAAGAAGTTGGATTACGGCTTCTTGATTTAGTTAAACGCGTTAAGGTTCACGGGTTTCGTCAAGGCAAGGTTCCTCTGCAAGTTGTGAAACAACGTTATACAGAGAGTGTTCGTGATGAAGTCGCACGTGAGTTAATCCAATCGACGCTTTACGACGCTTTGAAAGAAAATAAATTAACACCCGCAGGTACACCATCTATAGAACCTGGTGTCATCACAGCTGGACAAGATTTTACTTATACAGCTTTTTTGGAGGTTTTTCCGGAATTTACCATTCAAGAACTCGAACAGGCAGAAATAGAGCTAAGCTCAGCAGATATCACTGATGAAGATGTTCATGCACTACTTGAAAAATTGCGTGAGCAAAATAAACAATGGACATCTGTTGAAAGGCCTGTTGTTGAAGGTGACCGTGTTGTGATTGATTTTGAGGGTTTTATGGATGGTCAATCCATGGAAAACGCACGGGAAAAAGACTACGAGCTTGTTATTGGTTCGGGCACAATGATCGAAGGTTTCGAATCAGGTCTGATTGGTGCACAGCTGAATGTACCTCATGAACTTCATGTGACTTTTCCTGAGCAATATCAACAGGGATCTTTAGCCGGCAAACCAGCTCAATTTAAAGTGATCGTTAAAGAGATTCAAGCAGGTGAATTGCCTGAATTGAACGATGCTTTTGCTCTGTTGTTTAAAATTAATGAAGGCGGTATTGAAGCACTAAAGCAAGACATTAAGGAAAATATGTCACGAGAGTTAGAGCGCCGTCTAGCGAATATGAATCGGGAAAAAATATTTGATGCCATGCTCGCAATGAATACATTTGATGTGCCTAATGTATTAGTTGAGCAAGAAATTGGGCATTTAAAGCATGATATGTATCACCGTATTTTTGGCCATGAACACTCTGATCACGAAAAAATCCCTGATTTTCCAAGAGAATTATTTTTAGATCAGGCAATACGACGTGTTAGAATGGGTTTGTTGTTTGCAGATTATGTTAAAAAGCATAAAATTGAAATTGATCGCACCCGCGTTGATGCATTTATTTATAAGTTGGCGGAAGCTTATGATGACCCATCAGAATTACAAGCATGGTATCAGGCGAAACCCGAGCGAATGGCTGAAGTAGAAGCGTTGGTGATGGAAGAAATGGTTGCTGATAAAATGATTGAAAACTCAAAGATTATTATGAAAAAATTGAGTT
>CAMDJY010000113.1 GCA_945901145.1 Legionella genomosp. 1
TGGAACCCCAACGCCAACAGCACGGTTAGGTCGCTCGCCATCAGCGGCAGCACTGTTTATACCGGAGGCGACTTTACTACCATTGGCGGTCAAAGTCGCAACCGCATCGCTGCCCTAGACGCGAGCACCGGCAATGCCAGCGCCTGGAACCCCAACGCCAACAGCACGGTTAACGCGCTCGCCATCAGCGGTAGTACCATTTATGCGGGGGGGGGCTTCACCACTATTGGCGGCCAAAGTCGTAACTACATCGCGGCTTTAGATGCGAGCACCGGCAGTGCCAGCGCCTGGAACCCCAACGCTAACAACCTGGTTTTCGCGTTCGCCATCAGTGGCAGTACCATTTATGTAGGTGGTCAATTCACTAGCATTGGCGGCCAAAGCCGGAACAGAATCGCAGCCCTAGACGCGAGCACCGGCAATGCCAGCGCCTGGAACCCCAACGCCAACGACTCGGTTTTAGCGCTCGCCATCAGCGGCAGTACGATTTATGCCGGGGGCGGCTTTACTACCATGAGTAGTTTACCATCATCAGGTTTTGCAATTATTACACAGTAGATTGTTCTGTAACCACGTTGTGTGTTCATCACAACGTGGTTCAGGTGTGCGAAAAATCTAGGCTCGAAATCGTTAAGAATCGAACAGGATAGTACCGTGTAAACTGGTCTAAAATCAAGCTAAAAGGGCGATGTAAATCATGTACTATAATTATATCTATGGTGGCATCATCGTAAATTGGAGCGTGGCCCATGTTAACGGCAATAGAACTCATAACCTTTATCTTAAAAGAAATTGAAGGGACTGACGCAAAATCCGTAGACCTTACTGAAGTTAACGAAACGCAAATAAAGGAATTATTAAACACTTTACAGCAACCAGAATATGAAAATTTCACAACAACGATTAATCTACCTGAGCCTTTTAAAAATCATCGATTACAAATTCAATTAGATAATCTCATTTCTAATCGCCAACTCAACAAAAATTCTCAAGCAACAACAGCCTCTCTGCATTCACAACCATTAAGCAAACCGATGATCGAAAAACGAGTACTTCCTAGCGGTCATATTGCACCTAAAATTGAAATCACGCTTTACGAAGCAGAAGAAACTGAGGCTTCAATTGCAAATATAGAGACTGCTGCTACTGATGAAATTCCTGATAGTAATGTTGTAAAATCACTTGAACGTGGCGAAATTGCTGAGTCCATGCTCATAAAAATTTTAAATCAACCGCTCTATCAACATAAAAAAACTGAATGGGAACAAATCAATGATCGAGAACAAGCAAAGTTGTTTAGACAAAACCCACGTGAATCTCTTGGGATTACAAACTGCAAAGACCATCCGCTCAATATATTGCTAGAATCAGAGCTAAAAATCAAAGAAATGCTACAATTCTGGGTAACAACACTTGATCTTGATCTCGCACAATACGATGCACTTCTCGATGTTTTGGGTAGACATGGCCCCTCAGGGTTAGAGCGATTATTCCACTCATGGAGTGAGCTCAGTGCACACAATGCAACTGCTTTTAAAGATATGTATCATGACTTGCTCAAAAAAATGCCAACCTATGCGCCATTCATTGAGAACCCAGAATTTCAAGACACCTTAGAGAATATTGCACTACTGGGTAAAGAAAAATACTCATGGTGGCACGCACTCATCAGAAACCATACGCAAACCAGCAGTTCTAATGACTTACCAACGCTCTATCGAACATTCATTAAAATATCAAAGAGCATGGAAGACATGGGGTTAAATTTTGCCGTCATTGATAAAATTAACTACGAAAAAGACCTCCCAACAACATTAACACACATGATATCTTTACTTAATCGTTGTGCGCCACAAGACAGACCACGGCAATTTTCCTGTATACACGAAGTATCTACCCTCGACAATCCTGAAAAATTATATTTCATTATTCCCGAGATGAATAACAAACCCTATATAGAAGTTACAATCGAAGACCTTAAAACTAAAAAAGATACTGAACTTCTTAAGAGAACCGTTTATTGCTATCTGGCAACACAACCATGCCATTTGCCACTTACAACCTACACTAACTATCTAGATGCTATTTTAAATAATAGCGAAACTTCTGATGAATTTAAATGTAAAATGGCATATATACTTGCAAAAACGACCAGTTCAACCGATAAAACTGGATTTGAAATTCAAGAAATAGCTGTTGAGTGGCAGAACTTTCAAACTCGAATCGAATCACTCGAAGCACTAGAAAGAATGAAAGCTAACCGTGGTTTTTTTGAAAAAGCAGCATTTGAAACAGGACTGCGTGCACAAGGCACGGACGGACCAAGACTTGCGGCTATTCAACCCATCATCAACATGAATCCTATCCCTCCCATCAGTTTTTTAAACAAACTTCTAAAATCTTCGGAATACAAATTCTTAGATCCATCTTTATCTCTCATTGCGCTCCAAGGCGTTCAAAATGAGATGATGAAAACAATAGAAGAAGCAGCAGCAGTTTATACTTTGTTTCCTGAAAATATGATGCATGCCATTCATTTTATTAAAACAGAAACAGTAACACCCGATCAAAATGGACAATATTTTCCAGATCCTAAAGATGTTCCTTTATTAGAACAATTTGTCAATGCAGCTCAACGACTGACTGATAAAAAAAATAATCCAGCTGAAAACCCTGAGCAGATGCCTCAAAACATTTTGTTACCAATACTCACTGTATTTCACCTAGAATATTTAAGTTCTGAAGAGCTCACTACGTGTATAAACACTTATCTTAATCACATCAACAATCATCAATCCCCTGATCATCAAAGCAAAATACAAATCTTACTGCCCTACGCTTTGTCTTTATTCCGATGGATTAAAGACAGAGAATTACCAACCCCCCTCACTCCAAATACACTCAATCAAATACAAAAAGCTTTAATAAAAGAAATTACTCAAAATGAGTTAAGCACTAAAAAAGATGTTCGTTTGTGGATAAATCAGCATTACAGTGATTATTTTGAACAAAATAAATTACTTGATATCAAAGATGAAATTAATATTGACCAAGAGTTAAATGAACACAATGTGGTTGACCCATATGCACGCCTCGCAATCAGCAGCATTGTCAGCAATTTTAATGAACTTGAAGAAGAAAAAGATCAATTAAAAGGCCTGATAGAGCAATTAATTGAGTTTGAAAAAACGCTCTCTCGAGCTGAAACAACGCGCTTTTATGCCTATTGCAACCATGCACTAAAAACGGATAAGCCTCTCTCTCGAAACAGACAAACACCACCCCCAAGTTACTTATTAGAATTCCAATCATTAATACACACGCTCACAAGCTTAAAATCAATTGAAACATTTCAACAATTTATGGAAATATCAGAAGATCGTGTGTTACAAGCAAGTAGTGATGGTAAAAATAACCTCGCTAAATGCAATTATTTGCTGGCAACGCTTTATCCAGATTTACTTACACAACGAATACCTGCAAGAGAAGCATTTCAATTCGCAAGTGAGATTGTTTGTAGCTCCCCCAAAGAAATCTTAATCAAACCAATCTTAGACCTCAAACTAGCCTCTTCTGAGCAAGCTAAAAAACAACAAATATCCGAGATGCGCTCTAAAATTCAACACTTACATCGAAAAATACAACCGTTACAGGGCTTCATTGAACTTCATGAGTTAAACGAGTTAAAAAAAGATCTGGAAACAATGGTCACATCATTTCCCCCTCATGCTGATTTATTTCAAGAATACAAACAAGTGATTGATACAATAGAAAACTTACAAACTGAAAATGAAAATTTCTATAAAAAGTCTTTCTTTGGCAAATTACGACAGGTTATATTCGAGGAAAATAAAACCTGGGAAACACGATTAAAAGAAGCCGGTCTGTTTTCGCTCACAGAAACCGATGGCCCGCTGATAAGAGATCTCACCGAGGCAGTCAACCGACAAGGCGTGTCGTTTCAAGACCTCACCATCGATACACATCGAAAGAAAATTGAGTTCCTGAACAAGTACCCAAGTCTGACTTTACGAGCGAATAATTTTATCCATCAAGCCTTAAGAATTGCTCCAGAAACGCCTTATAAAAACTATTCTAGTTTTGTTGCATTGATCGATCAATTAATTGCACTAGATGATCAAAACATCGTTTTAAGCTTGATGTACCATTATCAAGGTGCCGCAGACGATAGAGATGTAAAAAATCTGGCTGCATTGCTGAGTTCCATCGAATTTCAAGCGTTATTAAAACCCACGCAAAAACAGGTGCTTCATGCGCTGGTCACTCAACTGAATAATGGCGTTGACTGTACTCGGCAGGACATAGAAGCATTCGTTACATTTATCCATAATAATCAAAATAATCCAATCGTTTTGCAATACTTAGATAAATATTATCAACATGCGCCATTCCCAAGTTTATCTACTTTTATGCATTGGATGCAACCTCCATGCGAAGAAGAACAATTAAAAAAAATATACGCTAATTTCGATAAAAACCCATGCGCATTGAATGATCATGATGGGCGCGAACCGGAGAATGGGTTTAAGCGTAATAAAGCATTAACACAACTTAAATTAATACCCGAAATACATGCCATCTTCACAGAAGAATATTTAAACCAAATCGAAACGACAGCAGAAGAGGCTAAACAACGCTCAACAGAAGAATTACTCAAAGAAGTCAAACAATTTAAGAATACACCACCCAAGAATCATATTAAATTGGCAATGTACACCATTGAATTAATGCATCGATTCAAAGGCCGTAAGCCTCAATTTGTAGGCGAAAAACCAATTCCCGGCCGCTCCTATGAACTCAATACGACACAAATTATTTCAATCCTAGCCATGCTAGAAATCGGTCATAAAGTGACAGCCCAAATTGGAACTGGCGAAGGAAAATCGCGCATCATGATGATTTTAAATGCGTGTCAATTTCTAAAAGGAAATACCGTAGATTTTATCACCAGCGACCTTGCCCTGGCTGAGCGTGATTACCTTGAGGCTCTTCCATTTTATGACTCGTTAGGTGCCAAAGTTAGTTTCATCACGGCAACATCTAAAATTGAAGATTATCAAATGGATGGGATTAATGTCTCTGACCCTACAAATAGATGCCAATTTCGCAGTAAAGCATTTAGTCAAAAGAAATCCGAGCTCGTGCTTAACCCGGACCCTAAAAAACGCGCCTTACATTTAGATGAAGCTGATGTTACTTATTATGATGTATCCAATAAGCAATATAACCACGCCTTGGAAACACCACAACAAAATATCGCAATACTCCCCGTCTATTCAATCTTAATGGATTTTTTTGCTGAACAAGAGACTGAGCGTCTCTATCGTGAAGATAAAGTCAAATGCAATAAATCATTGCTCGCACGCATTAAAGTTCAAAATCCTAAACTATTTGAAATTATCAAAAATCTACCAACTTCTCAATTAGAAAAATGGCAAGACGCAGCATACATCGCTCGACATTTAAAATATAACGTCGATTATACGATCATAACAGATGCTAAAATGCCTACGCGTTTGGGCC
>CAMDJY010000114.1 GCA_945901145.1 Legionella genomosp. 1
ACCAGATGCCAGCAAACCTCGAGGATCTGCCTTGGCCATCATGAGCTGATCAGGCGACTCCAAAGTGATATAAAGATAATCAGGAAAAGAGTGCCTCAAAAGTGTAGTCTTGCCACTTTGCCTTGGCCCCGTGAGCACAGTAACAGGAAAGCTTGCAACTGCTTGCAACAATGCATTGGTCAGTTGACGTTTAAACATCATGAGTCCAAGCAGAAAATACTGGAATTCTTAGATCATAGCATGCAAAAATGTAAATTCCAAACTTATAGTTGGGAACTTACATTAGAAATCAGGCGCTTCGCGGCTAACCTTCCCTCAGAGCTAATTTCACCCATACCAAAGAAAGTGTCATTCTCTTGATGCAACACCACCAAACCCTGAATCTCTAAAGAAAAATTCTCGATAGTTTTTCCTTGTTGCAGGCTTTCAACCATCAAATCAGTCAAATAAACAACGGGAAACTGCGCTACACCACGGGCAACTGGTAGTAGAAACTGGAGTCGTTGTGTCATTGTTGCCTGTTCTAATTGCTCGAGGGTATACATCTCTTCTTGTTCAAAGCCGGCTGTATAGCATCGATGAAGCGCTGTCACATGAGCACCAACACCCAGAGACTCGCCGATAGACTCAATAAGAGAACGAATATATGTGCCTTTACTACATCGCACCAGTAATGAAAATTTATCATCCTGAAAAGATTGAAGTGTCATTTCATAAATGCTAACTTCCCGTGCCTCACGTTCGAGCACGATGCCCTGACGCGCATAGTGATATAAAGGCCTGCCCTGACGCTTCAATGCTGAATACATCGGCGGTATTTGTTGTATGACGCCTCTGAATTGAGGCAGAATCGCTAACAAATCATCTAAAGTACAATTTTCGGCAGATGCATGTGTCAGTATTTGTCCAAGGGCATCACCTGTGTCTGTGGTCACGCCGAGCAGAGCTGTCACGGTGTAACATTTATCTGCATCTAAAACATATTGGGAAATTTTGGTCGCTTCGCCAAGGCAAATGGGTAACATCCCCGTGGCTAAAGGATCTAAGCTTCCAGTATGTCCGGCTTTTTTGGCACCGTAAAGACGTTTTACACGCTGTAATACTGCATTTGAAGTTAAGCCAGAAGGCTTATTTACCAACACAATCCCTTCAATCATCAGTTATTCATTCATCATTCATGGATGATGATTGATTCGCATCATCAATCAGACGACTTAAACGTCGTCCATAATTAATCGAAGCATCAAAGACAAAATGCAACTGTGGCACTGTGCGTAAGGTAGAGGTTCGTGCGAGCGCCGTGCGTAAATAACTTGCGGCATTATTCAAAATGGTCGTAATCAACTCAGGATCTTCTTGTAATACGGTAAAATAAACTTTGGCGTGACTTAAATCCCTTGAAACATCAACACCAGAAATGGTAATCAGCTTAGGCAAGCGAGGGTCACGAACTTCTTGTTGGATCAAAAGACTTAATTTACGCTGCATCATTTCGGCAATGATGCCAGTCCGCGTTGACTCTTTATTCATATATCTCGCTTAATTTCTACCGTTTCAAAGACTTCAATTAAATCACCAGGCTTGACGTCATTGTAATTTTTTACACCAATACCACACTCAAAACCTTGACGAACTTCAGAAGCATCATCTTTAAAACGGCGTAAAGATTCTAAAGTTCCTTCGTAAATAACAATATTTTGACGTAAAACACGAATGGGATTATTGCGCTTAATCACGCCCTCAATCACCATGCAACCTGCAATTGCTCCTATTTTAGGAGAACGGAACACATCTCGTACCTCTGCGATACCAATGATCTCTTCTTTGAACGTGGGCGCTAACATACCCAGCAAAGCCGACTTTACTTGATCGACAATATCGTAAATCACACTGTAATAATGCAAAGAAACAGATTCTTGCTCAACAAGTCGTCTTGCTCCCGCATCAGCACGGACGTTGAAACCAATCATGATCGCATTCGACGCGATTGCCAAATGAACATCAGACTCAGTAATTCCACCCACACCACTGCCAACAACCGCAACCGTGATCTCATCATTAGAAAGACTGGTCAGTGCATCAGAAATTGCTTCGATTGAACCTTGAACATCTGCTTTTAAAACAACGTTTAACACTTTATTGCCAGCAGCAGAAAGCTGATCAAAAATTCCTTCAAGAGAGGTCTTCTGACGTCGAGCTAATTTTACATCACGAAACTTGCCTTGTCTGAATAAAGCGACTTCACGTGCACGCTTTTCATCTGCCACCACAATGACATCATCTCCAGCATGAGGAATTGCAGACAAGCCTAATACTTCAACAGGGATAGAAGGCCCCGCCGAGTCAATCATCTGACCATTTTCATCGACTAAAGCACGTACCCGTCCATATTGCAAACCAGCCAGAAGCATATCGCCTTTTTTCAAAGTACCATTTTGTACCAAAATAGTTGCCACCGGACCACGACCTTTATCAAGACGCGACTCAATCACAATGCCTTTCGCATGCCCCTCTTGATGTGCTTTCAGCTCTAAAACTTCAGATTGTAATAAAATAGCATCAAGTAACTCATCAACACCTAAGCCGGTTTTAGCAGAAATAGATACATACATAGTATCCCCACCCCAGGATTCGGGAATCACTTCATAATTGGATAATTCGGTCATCACTCGGTCAGCATCAACCCCCGGTTTATCCATTTTATTGACTGCGACGACGATAGGCACTTTTGCAGCTTTAGCATGCTGAACTGCTTCAATGGTTTGAGGTTTAACCCCATCGTCTGCTGCAACGATTAAGACAACTATATCGGTCGCTTGTGCGCCTCGAGCCCGCATTGCGGTAAACGCTGCATGGCCTGGCGTGTCTAAAAAAGTAATATTGCCTTTCGCAGTTTCAACATGATAAGCCCCAATGTGCTGGGTAATACCGCCGGCTTCACCTGCAGCAACTTTTGTACGACGAACGTAGTCAAGTAATGACGTTTTTCCATGGTCGACATGACCCATAATGGTCACAACAGGTGCACGGGCAGCTTCTACACCAACTGAAGCTTCTTCAGTGAGACGTTGCTCAATGGCATCATCTTGTAGCGCCTTCGCAACATGACCCATTTCTTCGACCACAATCAACGCTGTTTCTTGATCAATCACCTGGTTAATCGTCACCATGGCACCAAGGCTCATCATCACTTTAATCACTTCACTCGCCTTCACCGACATCCGTTTAGCAAGTTCCGCGACGGTAATGGTTTCAGGGACAAGAACTTCACGCACGACAGGTGTCGTCGGCATAGCAAAACCATGAGTAAGTGACTCTTCTGCTTGACGATATTGGTCCGATTTTTCTTGGGATTTACGTTTTTTAGGCCGCTGACGTTTATGGCCATCATGTTCGACTTCATCGACTTGAGTCAGGGTATTATATTTTGCTTTTTTCTTTTGATTCTTTTTATCTGGGCGGCCCTGACTTTCAACTTCGCTGACGTTTTGTTGATGTTGTTTTTTCTTTTTTTCAGGACGTTCGTGCGTTTTTGGAGTTTCAACCTCAACGACTGGGGTAATATCGCTAGTGACAAGAACCGATTCAATTGCTTCTGGCTCTGCTGGTACTAACAATTCATCAACTGATACAAGTGGCTCCTCTGGCGTCAAAGTTTCTGTAATTGGCAGTTCTTCATGAGCAATGATTTGATCAATGTCTACCGTTGGTTCACTGATTTCTGGCGCAATTTCTGGCTCTGGTGTTTGCTCAATCATACTGCGTTTCACATAAGTACGCTTTTTACGTACCTCAATATTGACTGTTTTGCCAGTATGAGCATCATGGCCTAAGGTCACTTGAGACATACTTTTACGACGAAGCGTAATACGCTCTGGGCTTCGTTCCGTGCTTTGTTGATTGCCCTTCAAATGATTCAGCAATTTTCGTTTTTGCTCTTCATTCACCGGATGTAACTCATCGGTAATGAGCAGCCCAGCTTCTTGTAACTGGTTCAATAAACGCTCAACTGGAATGCCTACGCTTTGAGCCAATTGTTTCACCGTCACATCTGCCATTGTTTACTCCTCATTCATCATTCGAGTTGGCATTGGTAAACCAAGATGCCCGCGCGGTCATAATCAGCGCACCCGCTTTTTCTGCAGTCATTCCTGGGATCGGCAGCAACTCATCAACACTATGCTCTGCTAGATCATCTACAGTGGCAATCCCCATTTTTTGCAGTTGGTTCAAAATATCTGGGGAAATGCCCTCCAGCCTCGCTAAATCATCTTCTTCCCCCGCCCCGTCTTTACCAACTAGTGCTTGGGTGAGTAAGGTGTCATTAGCGCGATGGCGTAATTCCTCAACAATTTCGTCATCAAACGCATCAATTGCCAAAAGTTCTTCTTTGGGAACATAGGCAATTTCCTCAAGTGAGGAAAATCCATGCGCCACCAGCAAATGTGCAATTTCTTCGTCAATTTCAAGAGACTCAGTAAACAACTGAGCAATTTTATTAGTCTCTTCTAAATTTTTACCTTCGAACTCTTCTATCGTCATGACGTTCAGCGTCCAACCTGATAGTTGACTTGCTAAACGAACATTTTGCCCATTCCGGCCAATGGCTTGAGCCAGCTGTGCGCTATGAACCGCTAAATCCATGGTATGTGAGTCCTCATCAACCACAATTGATGAAATATCAGCAGGCGCCATGGCATTGATCACAAACTGGGCTGGGTTATCGTCCCAAAGCACGATATCAACACGCTCGCCACCAAGCTCACTAGACACGGCCTGAACCCGAGCACCGCGCATGCCCACGCACGCACCAATCGGGTCAATTCGACCATCATTGGTTTTCACTGCAATTTTTGCACGACTGCCTGGCTCACGTGCAGCAGCTTTAATTTCAATAATATTTTCACCGATTTCAGGAACTTCAATACGAAATAACTCAATCAGCATTTCTTTACGGATACGACTCACTTGCAGTTGTGGGCCGCGTGGTTGTTCTGAAATTTCATAAAGATAAGCGCGCACACGATCATTGGTGCGAAACATTTCCTGAGGTAGAGTTTCTGAACGCGGCATAATGGCTTCGGCTTTTCCGCCTAAGTCGATGATAATACTATCACGCGTTACTTTTTTAACAGTCCCATAAACTAACTGACCTAATTTACTCATAAACTGATCAACAACCAACCGTCTTTCTGCTTCTCTTACCTTTTGAATCATCACTTGACGCGCAGTTTGTGCGGCGATACGACCAAACTCAATCGAGGGCATGGGTTCTTCATGCCGGTCGCCAATTTTGAGATCAGGCGCACGCTTTTGCGCTTCAGTTAGTGTCAACTCTCTTTCTTCAATTTGTAATTCATTATCTGCAACAACATCCCAGTAACGAAATGTTTGGTATTCGCCTGTTTTAGGATTAAGTTTGACACGAATGCCAAGTTCCATCCCCGAAAGTTTACGGGTTGCTGACTCCAAAGCTGCTTGAATAGCCTCCAAAACAACTTCTTTACTCACCCCTTTTTCATTAGATAATGCTTCAGCAACTA
>CAMDJY010000115.1 GCA_945901145.1 Legionella genomosp. 1
GATTGACTGTAATAATTTTTATGCTTCATGTGAGCGTTTATTTCGTCCTGATTTAAGACATACGCCGATTGTTGTGCTTAGTAACAACGATGGTTGTGTCATCGCGCGTTCTAATGAAGCTAAGGCTCTCGGTATTCAAATGGGTGTGCCATTTTTTCAAATTAAATCCCTGATTAAAAATCACCATGTTGCCGTATTTTCATCAAATTATACGTTATATGGTGATTTATCACAGCGGGTGATGCGTGTCATTGAGGAAACTTGGGCAGAGGTTGAGATTTATTCGATTGATGAAGCATTTTTAGATTTAAGTAGGTTAGTAGCACATGAACATGATGCATTTTGTCTGCAATTGCAGCAAAAAATCTTACGTTATACAGGTATTCCGACGTCAATTGGTATTGGATCTACCAAAACACTGGCAAAAGCTGCAAATTTTTTAGCGAAAAAAAAATTAAAAATCCCGGTGTTTAATATTTCTCAGACGAACTTTTGGTTAGCGCATATAGACGTTGCTGATGTATGGGGGATTGGTCGACAATGGACTGTCAAGCTTAAACAGCAGGGGATTCAGACTGCGTTTGATTTGTCACAATTAAATCCACATCAAATCAAAAGACAATATAACATCGTATTGATGCGGACAGTTATGGAGCTACAGGGTATTCGGTGTCATGGCATAGAAGATACTAAACCTAAGCAATCGATTATGTCCTCTAAAAGTTTTGGTCAGATGCAAACGCAACTGAGCGATTTATTGCAAGCGGTGAGTTGTCATGCAGCACGTGCTTGTGAAAAAGCACGTGCTCAGAATCTACTGGCAACAAACGTACATGTTTTTTTACGCAGCAATCCTTTTCGTCAAGATTTAAAGCAATATGTGAACAGTATAGAATACCGCTTGGTGAATCCAACACATGATACACGTAGCATTACACAAGTGGCCATGAGATCTTTAACAAAATTATTTAAAACAGGTATTTATTATAAAAAAGTCGGCGTGATGCTTGGAGAGTTGATCCCTAAAAATCCTACACAACCAGATATGTTTAATCCGATTACGGAACAAGACGCACAAAAGAGCGAACAATTAATGCTAGTTTTTGATAAAATCAATGCCCGTTTCGGTAGTCATACCGTGCGTCTTGCAGCAGAGGGGTACCATCAAGCTTGGAAAATGCGTTCTGAATTGCGTTCTCCTGGTTATACGACGCGCTGGTCTGAGCTACCCATTGTGAATTCTAGAATAAACAAAAATAATAATACTAATCAAAAATAGGGCGTAAAGGATTTTTAAAACAGATTCTGAGAGTATGTTGCTTATTTTTGCGCCATATGATGCGGATATAATGCAAAAAGGAGTGAGCATGACAACCGATAACATATTCACATAGCCCCAAGAAAATTGAGCTAAATTGGTTTCGTGAATGCTGCTAGCAATCATACCTATGGTTCCAAGCAGACCAACGAGTACGCCGGTGACTGATGAAAGCGCAATCGCTTGTTTTAAAGGGTGCTGATAGTAGGTAAAAAAAGGAATCGTCATGGTGCCACCACCAATCCCTAATAAAACCGACAACGCACCAACTACAAACCCGACGAAGGCGCAGGAGATAAACGGTATTTTTTTTACTATGTTATTCTCTGGTGGTGTTTGCTTAAATAGCATATACAAGACGCAGATGCACAAATAGCCAATAAAAAAATATTGTAAAGTACTAGATGATATGCGATCAAATATAAAAATCGTTAATAATAAGCCCAGACTCACACAAGGGATCCATATTTTAAGGATGTTTGTGTCAATATTGCCCTGTTGATATTGTTTGTACGATGCAGATAACGTGCTGGGGATAATAATTGCAAGCGACGTTGCCACAGCTTGATGCATGACTTGCGCCGATGATGCCCCTAATTTAGGCAATAAAAACAGAAATAATGGAATTAAAAAACACCCGCCACCAAGACCAAACAAACCTGCAGCAAATCCTGAAAACATGCCACCTAAGATAAAATAAGTCAATAAAATAAGCATATCATCTTAATCAATCAAAATTTTTTCAGGGCGCTTAGCGCCCTGATTGGTTTTCAGTGTGCCATAGAAAATCTAAAAGATGAACCAGCGTCAGGCGTGGGGTCTAATGCTTCACCCAGCATACATAAACCTACACCTACAGAAAAGACTAATGCAGCAGCAGCCCATCCAGCTAATAATAAAGCACCAACTTGAGGTACGCCAAGTGCAGCCGATAATACGACCGCAATACCTGTTGAAACGAGAGATATTCCCAGAAAAGGACCAGGTGCTTGCTTGAAAAATAAACCACCAAGAACAAAACCGGTTAAAAATTCGTTTCTTTGCTTAAGTGCATAGTTTAATAGTACTAAATCAATAGCAATTGTACCGACAACCGCCATTACAAAAAGTCCAGCGCCACCACCACACATCAGAATCACACCTAAGATGTGACTAGTGTTTGACGCTGCTTTCTTTAGAGATGTCATATTAAAAATATCCTAAAACAAAAATCAATATGTTAAATTGTATTACATTTTTTCTGTAATCTCAATCATTCTTCGTAATGCTTGTTTTGCATTTTGCACGATCCATTGTTGATCGTCTACTATTAAGCGTTGTCGGGTGCCGGTGAACTCGTTGACTTGATCGCCTGGTTTGACGGTATGATAATCCATAGTTTTGCCTTGACGCAGTAAGTCAATTAATGCAACGAGGTGTGGAGGATCATTGCGTGACATGGTCGCACAACCACACCCCATGCTGGTTTGATGCTGCAATTTGGCGTCAGCCATATTAACGACATGAATGCCAAGGGCGCTGCAATGCTGTTTTAAATTTTCAACCATGTGATTTTCAGTAGCGATGGCGTAACGCTTGGTTTTCGCACGATCATGGACCACATAATCCCAAATAAAAGCAGTAGAACCAGAATGTTCTGTGACACGAATGAGTTCATTTCTACACTCAGGATGGGCGATGGTTGTGAACCCTTGATCTTGCCAATAATGACACATTTCAGCAGTAAAATGCGTATGAACGGCACATTGACTCGAGAATAAAATTAATTCTGCTTGATCAAATGTTTTTAACATATTGTTATCTTGTGCTTCTAACGAAAATTGGGCGCCTTGTGTGCCTGCTGGCCAATAAGCAAGATTTTTTATGTTAAGCCATTGAGCTACGTTTTCCCCCATATGTTGATCTGGAATAAACAAAATTTTCTTGTTTTGTTGCTGCGCCCATTGAAAAATTTTTTTAACATTTGAACTCGTACATACTGCGCCACCTTGTGCGCCAGTCATGGCTTTGAGACGCCCCGAAGTGTTCATATAGCAAACAGGTAGAATATTATTTTCACCATAGCGCGCATTTAAATCTTGAAAAGCCGGCGCCACCATAAAATCTTTGGCAAGCATTTCCATGGTACAACCTGATTTAGGGTTTGTAATATAAACTTGTTGGTTATCTTGTGCAAGAATACTGATGGATTCTGCCATAAAATGCACAGCAGATTCGATAATCACGGTTTTTTCAGGATGATTTTCAGCCATTAATGCGAGTTGATATGAATCTCCAACTTGACCGCCAAATTGTTCTACGAGTTTTACAATATCCCCACCCATATAATAATGTGCGAGTAAGAGTAGTTGTGGCCCAAAATGGTCTTGAGCTTTTTGCATGTATGGCGTCATCCATTGCAAAATAGTCGTCAATTTACGATCAGGGAGCGCTAAATAAGATTCGGCATAAGGCATAAAATCTTCAGGATACCAATCAAGAGGGTAATCACGCTGGCAGATTTCCATGTCTTGATGAATCGTCATGATGGTTTTTTGAGGTTGATAAGTTGTATATTGATCAAACATAGTATTTACTCGATACAAAAAGGGTTCTGTGGTGCATTCAAACGAGAGATGCTTTCCTCTGCGCGTGCGTTTTTCATAGGAAAATCATCTCGGTAATGGCCTCCTCGAGATTCTCTTCTGGCTAAAGCTTGCGATACGATAAGCTCAGCGTTTAATATTATATTACGTAATTCAATAAAGTCACGTGTTATACAATGTGTCCAATAATATTCTTCGATGATGGCTTTGCGTTTTCTAATCAATTGTAATAAATCTTGCAGGCCTGCCTCGGTCCTTACAATGCCTGCATAGGAAGTCATTTCTCCTCTGAGGCTTCGCCAATGGGCGTTAATTTGACTAGCTCGTCGACTATTCACTTTAGAGGGTGCATTCCATGAAAGAATGGATGGTTCCATCTCAAAGGGACGTTCAATATCCGTGAGGCTGGTTCGAGCTGCATGAGAGGCTATAACGATGGCTTCTAAAAGAGAATTACTTGCTAGGCGATTCGCGCCATGTAATCCCGTGAATCCAACTTCACCAATTGCGTATAAACGCCGTAAGTCTGTTTTGCCTTCTAGGTTGGTTAAAACTCCACCACACTGATAATGCGCAGCAGGAACAACTGGAATCATATCTTGGCTCATATCAATGCCAATCGAGCTCAGCGTTGAATAAATCTGAGGAAAGCGTTGACTTAAAAAGGCTTTAGATTGGTGGGTAATGTCTAAATAGACATAATCAGAATGGCTTTGTTCTATCTCGTTGAAGATAGCGCGTGAAACGACATCACGCGTTGCTAGTTCTAGCTGTATTGGCGCATAGCGTGTCATAAAACGCTCACCAGTCTCAGCATGACGTAAAATAGCACCTTCACCACGAACTGCTTCAGAAATTAAAAAATTAGTTAAGCTTGAGTGGTGGAGTAACGTTGGATGAAATTGGTAAAACTCCATATTGCCAACCCGAGCTCCAGCTCGATAAGCCATGGCCACACCGTCTCCAGTCGCGACGATAGGGTTTGATGTATAACGATAAGTTTTTCCCGCCCCACCGGTTGCAAGAATCACACAGCGAGAGATACAGGTATGAATTTTATTGGTTTGCGCATCCAGAATATAGGCGCCCAGCACCTCACCTTGATGATCGGTTCGGTGAGGAAAATCTTGTGTGATTAAATTAACGGCAATATGGTGTTCAAAAAAATAAATTTGTGGATATTTTTGTGCGTTACTCAACAGGGTGTCGATTAAATTTAATCCAGTTTGATCGCCGGAGTGGACAATGCGCCGATGTTCGTGACCACCTTCTTGGGCAAGGGCATAATCTCCATCTGGTTCTCGGTCAAAAGGCACGGCATAGCTTTGTAATTGTGCAATCGCTGTGGGACCTTGGCGGATAATCAATTCAACGGCAGGTTGATGGCATAGCCCATCTCCAGCGTTAAGTGTATCGTTGATGTGCGATGCAAATGAATCTGTTTGACTCAAAACTGCAGCAATTCCGCCCTGAGCATATCGACTATTGCCTTCGGCGAGTTCAGACTTAGAAAACAAAGCAATCTTGAGTTTTGGATTCAATTGTAA
>CAMDJY010000116.1 GCA_945901145.1 Legionella genomosp. 1
TCACCAAGCTGAATTGCATATTGCCAAAACTCTTCACGCGCCTCGGTATTTTCTGTTGGCATGAGTTGGATCAGCATGCCTGCGGCACGATTTTCATCAGTTGCCAACCAGATTCGTGTGGAAATTTGCTCTGATTGTGCGAAGTAATGCATGAGATTTTCGGCCATGGAGGTCGAATGTAAGTGAACAATGCTCTGGTGGAGTTGGGTTTGATGATATTGATTAATAAATAGATTCATCGTGCCTTCAAGAAAAGCTTGTGCATAGTCTTCTGTGTCGTGTGCTGCATCAAATTTGGCGTAACCACGAATATTGAGCTGATGGTCGCATTGGACGAGGAGTAAGGGCAGGCGTTTATCGCCATGAAATTGGATACTAATTTCACCCTCAAATTTAATGCTGCCTGATAACAAGACACAAGACATTAAAGCTTCTCCGAGTAAGTATTTTACCATCGGCGGATAGGGGTGTTGATTGAGGATGGCTTGAAAACTTTCTTGTAGGTGAATAATCTCACCTCGAATACTCGCATGTTCAAACATAAAACGTTGGATTGTATCGGTAGATTGCATCAGGATGATTGTCTAAAAAATAATTATGATGAATTATAGCATAAAATTACTAAAAATTGATGCGTGACAGCGGGCCCAAGATTGTATAAACTTGTGGCCCGGAACTTCTATCATTAATTATTTAATTCTGATACTTCATGATTCTGAAACAATTACCAAATTTACTGACATTACTGCGATTTTTTTTGATCATGCCGTTTTTATTTTATTTTTATCAAGAAAATTATGCAAATGCATTGTATTTATTTTTAGTCGCAGGGTTCACTGATGCTTTGGATGGTTGGTTAGCGCGTCAATTTCGTTGGCAGAGTACACTTGGTTTATTCCTTGATCCAATTGCTGATAAACTTTTAATTGCTGCGAGTTTTATTTCTCTAGGATTAATTCATCGGTTGCCTTGGTGGCTGATTGAGTTAGTATTCTTTCGCGATGTAAGCATCTTATTCGGTGTCTATGCTTGGCATAAAGTGATGCAAGGTGGTTTGAATTTTAAACCAACAGTCCTGAGTAAGGTGAATACAGCCATTGAGCTATTTTTGGTGTCTTACTGTTTGGCAGAGCTTGTTTTTGCTGTGGGTTATCCAGTGGTCAGATGGATGCTAATTGGTACGGTGGCCTTAACGACGACTGCCAGTTATGTTCAATATATGTGGACATGGGCAAAAAAAGCTTCCATTAATCCGTTAAACCTCCAATGAATCGCCAATTGGCATTAGCTATTCAACTTAATGAACAGTCCACTTTTTCTGATTTTTTTTGGGCAGAACCCAATCAATTGTTGAGAATGCATCTTCAGCAAGTTTTCCAGGGATATGGCGAGCGGCTTATCTATATCTGGGGAAATTCTGGTGCCGGGAAAAGTCATGTATTACAAGCCTGTGTACATGATGCAGTGAGGAATCAACCGGCAATTTATTTGCCGTTAAAAACTTTAAAAGAATGGGGGCCTGAGGCAATCGAGGGTCTGGATCATAGTCAAGCGCTTTTGTGTATTGATGATGTGGATTGTATTGCTACTGATCGATATTGGGAAGAAGCGTTGTTTCATCTCTACAATCGCATACGAGATGAAGGTAAGGCCGTGTTAATGCTCTCGGGGCTATGTCCGCCACGACAATTACCTTTGCAATTGGCTGATTTGCGCTCTCGGTTGTGTGGTTCGTTTGTGAGTCAACTCCATGAATTATCTGATGATGCCAAGATTGATGCATTATGCCTACAAGCCCAAAAACGCGGCTTAGAACTATCGCGAAGTGTGAGTCAATTTTTAGTGACTCGTTGTGCACGTAATATGCATGATCTTCATGTTCTATTAAATCGTTTAGACGACGCATCCTGGATGGCCCAACGCAAGCTCACTATCCCATTTGTTAAATCGATTTTAAAGATTTAGGGCGCACGCGCCCTTGGCGGAATTAGATATGACCGTCAATAAATGCAACGAGTTGCGATTTTGACAACAGGCCCATTTTAGTCGCCTCTACTTGTCCATTTTTGAATAAAATCAGCGTTGGAATGCTCATCACTCCATATTTAGATGGCGTTTGTGTATTTTCATCAATATTGATTTTTACAAAAGTAACTTTTTCATGATAATGCAGCGCTGCTTCTTCAAAGACAGGCCCTAATGCACGGCATGGCCCGCACCATTCGGCCCAAAAATCAACAATCACGGGTTTTGTTGAATTCAGGACATCGCGTTCAAAGTGTTCATCGCTCACCGCTGTGACGTGTGCACTCATAAAAATACTCCTCAAATGTAGTTAAATAGAATTCATTATAGATCACCTGCAACAGCTTGCAACACACTTAAAGCGACGATTGATGCAGTTTCCGCTCTGAGCGTCCGTGGGCCAAGTGATATCGGCTTAAAGTCTAAAGCTTTGGCTTGTTCCATTTCATCTTGATGAAATCCTCCTTCTGGGCCAATTAACAGGGTGATAGCAGGTGTTGGGGTGATGCTGTCACGGATATTTTCTGTTGCATAAGGATCTAGAATCCATCTGTCTGTGGTGATGGGGGTTTGAAAATACTCAGGGAGTGTACAAGGTTTGGCAATACTCGGAATATAATTGCGTCCTGATTGCTCACATGCACTGATTGCAATTGCTTGCCATTGATTGTGTTTTTTTTGTAGGCGCTCAAGGTCGTGTTTTATGGCACTGTGCTGGGTTAGGACCGGTGAAATATGGGTGACGCCGAGTTCAACCGCCTTCTGAATAACCCATTCCATGCGATCGCCTTTGATGATGCCCTGAACAAGATGAATGGCGCAAGGTGATTCTCGGTTGACTGGATTGACCGTTTGAATTTCTACAGAAACGTGTTTTTTGTGAATATGTGTAATTCGGGCAGAAAATTCTTGATTATCACCACAAAAAAGCGTTAATTGCTCACCGGGTTGCATCCGTAGCACAACAGCAACGTGTTGACTGGCGGTGGCAGAAAGTTCAATGGATTGTCCACAAGTATAAGTTCCAGGTTGATAAATACGCACAGTTCTCATGTTGAATGGTTCCCATCAATTCTAAAATTGATGTATTCTATCCAACTATTTAACCTTGAGTAAATTTAAGATGAATAAAACACGTATAGAAACAGATAGTATGGGGGAAATTGCGGTTCCTGCTGATAAATATTGGGGGGCGCAAACCGAGCGTTCATTACATCATTTTCATATCGGTAATGACTTGATGCCAATTGAAGTTGTGCATGCTTTGGGTTTATTAAAAAAAGCTGCCGCAATCACTAATGGAGAATTGTTAAAGTTGTCTCTTGATAAAGTCGCGTTGATTGTCAAAGCTTCTGATGAAGTTGTGGCGGGTAGATTAGACGATCATTTTCCGCTTTTTGTTTGGCAGACAGGCAGTGGCACGCAATCGAATATGAATGTCAATGAGGTGATTGCAAATCGTGCGATTGAAATGGCTGGTGGCGTGATGGGAAGTAAATCTCCAATTCATCCAAATGATGATGTGAATTGTTCACAATCTTCAAATGATACGTTCCCAACGGCGATGCATTTAGCTGCTGCTTGTGCTTTAGCGCAAAAATTATTGCCTGCAGTGCGGGCATTACGTGATGCATTAGCAGAAAAAATGGATGAGTTTAGTTCGATTATTAAAATCGGACGCACGCATTTACAAGATGCGGTTCCATTGACTTTAGGCCAAGAATTTTCGGCCTATGTTGCGCAATTAGATGCCTGCATCGTGCGCATCGAGGCGGTGATGTTGGAGTTATATCCTCTGGCATTGGGTGGAACAGCTGTTGGCACTGGGTTAAATACACATCCTGAGTTTGCAGAAAGAGCAGCAGCACAGTTAGCCCAATTGACAGGCCTGCCTTTTGTTTCAGCCCCAAATAAATTTGAAGCCTTGGCATCCCATGAGCCTTTAGTCATGACTCACAGTGTCTTAAAAACACTAGCTTGTGCCTTAACGAAAATCGCTAACGACGTTCGCTGGTTAGGTTCTGGACCTCGATGTGGGATTGGCGAATTGATTTTACCGGAAAATGAGCCTGGTTCATCGATCATGCCTGGTAAAGTTAATCCAACTCAGGCTGAGGCCATGACCATGGTCTGTGCACAAGTGATTGGCAATGATACAACAGTCGCTATTGCAGGTAGTCAGGGCAATTTTGAGTTAAACGTCTATAAGCCTGTGATTATTTTTAATGTATTGCATTCTTTGAATATTTTGGCGGACTCTTGTCGTTCTTTTAAAGCATTTTGTATCGATGGTTTACAAGCAAATCGACCCGTCATTGACTATTATTTGAATCATTCTTTGATGTTAGTGACTGCACTGAATCAACATATTGGTTATGACAAGGCAGCAAAAATTGCCAAAACCGCGCATCATGAGCATCTGTCATTAAAAGAAGCTGCCGTGAACCTTGGATTTTTAACTGCCGAGCAATTTGATGCGTATGTGAGGCCAGAAGATATGCTGGCGCCTAAAGAAAATTGATTGACAACAGAGGGGTATTTTCGTTAACTTACCCCTCATGCCGAGGTGGTGGAATTGGTAGACACGCTAGCTTCAGGTGCTAGTGGGGGCAACCCCGTGGAGGTTCGAGTCCTCTTCTCGGTACCATTGTGCGAGCTTTAAACAGTTCGCAATTGTTTGTAAATATGCGTAACTGATTGATTATTATTGAAATAACACTGACTTTCTCTTCTCAAATCTTTCTCAACTATTCGTTATTTTTCGTAAGTAACCGCAGGTACTTTGGGTAAGATCTTGGGTAAGATTTTCTTACCATCCAAAGTTGCCGTTAGTTGAGGTAACAGTCATGTTGTCAGATTCAAAAATTAGGTCCTTAAAAATCGAAGATGGAAAACGTCACGCAGACCGTGATGGTTTAGTCATGGAAATACGTTTAAGTGGTAAAAAAGTTTGGTTGTTTCGTTTTCAATGGCAGAAAAAGCCACAAACAATGACGCTGGGAAATTACCCCAGCGTAAGCTTAGCTGAAGCGCGTATCATAGCTAAAACTTACCGTGAATTGGTTGAAAAGGACATTGACCCGCGATGGGATGATATTTTGCAGCAGAAAAAACTAACTTTCCAAGAAATAGCAGAGCGTTGGCATCAAAAGAACGCGCATCGCTGGAAACCTGTCACCAGTAAGCGTCATCTGAAAAGCCTTGCTCGCGATATCTATCCATTTATTGGGCTTAAAAAAGCTTTGGCACCCAAGCCTCGTGTTACAAATCAGCCTGCGATTCATAAAGCAGGTGCGCACGAAATGTTGGATATTATTAGAAACTCATCTGCCAGCAAAATAACGAGACTTTACGTTGAATTATTGGTCGCGGT
>CAMDJY010000117.1 GCA_945901145.1 Legionella genomosp. 1
TAGGCTCGGAATCGTTTATATGAAAATCAAATCTTTTCTTGTGACTATTAATTTTTAATAAATTTTGATATCATTGGCGCGCACTGGTTTTGCGCTCTCGTGTTTAAGGATTTTTCATGTCTCATTCCGTGGTGCTTGATGGTACAAAATTAAATACTCAGCAGGGCGGGTTTATGGCATGGATGGTGTGCTTGTCTGCTGGATTGTTTTTTCTTTATGAATTTTTTCAGCTGAATTTATTCGATGTGATTAATTTCTCTTTATCACAAGATTTTCATTTAAGTGCGGCTCAACTAAGCTTGCTGTCTAGTTCTTATGTATGGGCGAATATTCTTTTTTTAATTCCCGCAGGCTTGCTGCTTGATCGCTTTTCTACAAAGCGTGTCATCTTAATTGCTTTTCTAATTTGTGTGCTGGCGACAGCAGGGTTTGCGATGACAACCCAGTTCTGGAGTGCCTTTTTATTTCACTTTTTAGCAGGTATTGGTAATGCTTTTTGCCTACTCTCTTGTATCGTTTTAATCTCGCGTTGGTTCCCGGCAGAAAGACAGGCGTTTTTAGTTGGATGTGTGGTGACGATGGCATTTATGGGAGGGGTGATGGCACATACGCCTTTGGCGTATTTAAATGCTCATTTCGGGTGGCGTCATGCTTTATTGATCGATGCTGCTTTTGGTGTTCTGCTTTTGCTTTGGTTGATGTTTATGCTTCAAGATTACCCAGCGGGTGTTAAGCCTGATGTTTCATCTGCGACGCATAAAAAAGCAAGTTTTAAAGCTGCTTTATCAAATTCACAAAATATATTAGCTGGTGTTTATATCGCGTGCTTGAATTTACCGATTATGGTTTTATGTGCGTTGTGGGGCTCAAGCTATTTGCAAATTGTTTATCAATTTTCTGCGGTGTCTGCAAGTAGTGTGGTCAGCTTAATATTTTTCGGGAGTATGCTCGGTTGCCCGTTGATGGGATGGTTGTCAGATACTTTAGGGCAACGCAAGCCGATGATGATATTTGGTGCAATTGCTACCTTACTGATATTGGTGCCTTTATTTGTAGTAACTTCACTTTCTGTCTTCTGGTTAAGTATTATCTTTTTTAGCTTAGGCCTGGTTACCAGTACACAAGTGATTGGTTATCCCTTGATTACGGAAAGTAATCGTTCTGAGCAGACGGGTTTAGCTACCGCAATTGCATCTGTAATTATTATGTCTGTTGGTGCGCTGGGGCAAATTATATTTGGTTTATTGGTGAAATCACAGGCTTTACCAACACCTGTAGATTTTCAACGTGCAATGTGGTTGTTTCCCGTGATGACGGTTGTTTCATTAGTAGCAGTTAGCTTGGCAAAAGAAACAAATTGTAAATTTATTTATGGAAAAATAGGGGAGTAATCAAATGGAAAGGATAGTTACGATGTATCGTTTATTAGAGTGGCGTCAATCCTCAAAAGCATGGATCATTTGTTTTGCATCTTCTTTGCTTTTCTTTTATGAGTTTATTCAGGGCAATATGTTCGCGTCTATTGCAGATTCAATTATGCGAGATTTTCATATTGAAGCGGATAAAATGGTCTATTTATCGAGTGCGTATTATTTATCAAATGTTATTTTTTTGTTTGCTGCAGGTTTATTACTCGATCGATTTTCGCCCAAAAAAATGCTGGTGATGGCCATGTCGTTTTGTGTGTTGAGTACTTTTATTTTGGCTCAAACCGACTCGTTTTATATTGCATTCCTTTGTCGTTTTATTATTGGCGCGGGGAGTGCGTTTTGTTTTTTAGGCCCTATTCGTATTGCAACACATTGGTTTCCTCCTAAACGGATGGCGTTTGTCACGGGTGCAATTGTGACTATGGCGATGTCTGGCGGTATGTTGGCGCAATATCCTTTAATGACCATTGTGTTAAATATCGGTTGGCGACAAGCTTTAACAGAGGTTAGTTGGTTAGGTGTGGTTATGCTGATTGCCATGATGCGTTTAATTCAAGATCAACCCAAACCAGTTGAGAAAACTGTTGCTGAATCATTGAGTATTTGGCAAACAACCAAGCAGGCTTATTTTAATCGACAAACATTTTTTGCAGGTTTGTATGCAAGTTTAATGAACATGGGGGTTGCTGTTTTTGGCGCGGTGATGGGTCAACTGTACTTGGTGCAACGTTTAGGAATTTCACAAGAAAAAGCAGCTGTGGTGAATGGGATGCTCTTCTTAGGCGCAATGATTGGCGGACCTTTGTTTGGATTTTGGTCAGACCGCATTCGATTACGCTTATTACCAATGAAGGTTGGTGCTTTGATTTCATTGTTGATTGCACTTGCTATTTTATATGCACCTGTTACTTCAACTTCGATGGGTGTTTTGTTCTTTTTGCTTGGTTTGACGACATGCTCTCAAGTGATTAGCTATCCATTAGTGGCTGAGAAAAGCCCACCGTTGTTGATTGCTTCTTCAATTAGTTTGGTTTCGATGATATTACAAGGTGGCTATATCGTGTATCAAAATATTTTTAGCTTTGTGTTAACGTCGCATGGTGATATGCAGAAAGTGGGTGGTGTACCTGTTTATTCATTGGATGCCTATCAATTAGCTGCATTAATTTTACCAATTAGTTTTTTAGTGGCCATGTTGATTGTCCCCGGATTAAAAGAAACACATTGTCAGGAATATGGAAAATAGTATGTCATTGAACGCAAGAAGAGTGTGTATTTTATTGATGGATTCTTTAGGCATTGGTGCTAGTGAAGATGCTGTTCATTATGGTGATGCGCATGCTGATACGTTTGGTCATATTGTCGAAGCGAGTTATTTAGGCGTTGCAGATCGTGCGGGATTACGCCAGGGGCCTTTAGTTTTACCAAATCTTGCACGTTTAGGTTTATTCCATGCAGCGGTTGCTAGCTCAGGCAAGGCTTTGATCGATCTTTCTCTTATTGCAGAACCAGAAAGTTATTACGGTTATGCAGTTGAACAAAGCTTTGGCAAAGATACGCCCAGTGGTCATTGGGAACTTGCGGGTGTCCCTGTGTTATTTCATTGGGGATATTTTCAAGAAAAAAACAATTGTTTTCCGAGTATATTGCTTGAACAGTTGATTCATCGTGCAAAAATTGCAGGCGTGCTTGGCAACAAACATGCCTCTGGAACTGAAATTATTCAAGAACTTGGCGAAGAACATGGTCGAACGGGAAAGCCGATTGTTTATACTTCTGCCGATAGTGTGTTTCAGATTGCTGCAGATGAAGAGGTATTTGGATTGGATAGGCTATACCAAGTATGTGAAATTGCACGTGAATTAGTTGATGAGTATCATATTGGACGGGTGATCGCGCGTCCTTTTATCAAAAAAGACGGTATGTATCAACGTACAGCGAATCGTCGAGATTATGCAATTCTGCCACCTGAGCCGACATTGTTAGATTTTTTAAAGCAGGCCGGACGGGAGGTGATTGCTATTGGTAAAACAGCAGATATTTTTGCACATCAAGGGGTGACACAAACGATCAAAGCTGATGGCAATTTAGCGTTATTTGATGAGACCTTACGTAGTATGAAAACTGCACCGGCGGGCAGTCTTGTGTTTACTAATTTTGTTGATTTTGATTCTTCTTATGGGCATCGACGAGATACTCCTGGATACGCGCATGCTTTGGAAGTTTTTGATGCGCGGTTACCAGAGTTAGAGGCGATGCTTGAGCCTGGTGATTTAGTCATCATAACCGCTGATCATGGCTGTGATCCAACACTGCCAGGTTCTGATCATACCCGGGAACATGTGCCTGTTTTAGCATTTGGTCCTGGCTTGCCCCATGAGTTTATTGGCCGTCGTGATTCATTTGCAGATGTGGGTCAAAGTGTTGCAGAGTATTTAGGACTCGATTCCTTGTCTCGAGGTGTTGCTTTTATTAATGAATAGTTTTGTTATGGGTTATCCAGAATCTTTTATAGAATATTTTAAGCAATTTCCTGTGACACTGACTTCACTAAGAAAAGCTGTGCTTTTTTCTTTGTGGGAGGCAAAGCGTCCATTAAAAGCTTATGATATTTTAGAATATTTAAATCGAATTAAACCGTCGATGACTGCAGCCACGGTGTATCGAGCGCTTGATTTTTTTATGAATGTGGGTCTTATTCATAAGATTGAATCGATGCAAGCTTATACCCTTTGTTCTGCACCACAATCCAATTATTCTTTAGAAATCCTCATGGTATGTGATCATTGCTATAAAGTTATCGAAGTCTATGAGCCTAGTTTGCGTGAATCTCTCATTCAAATTACCAACCATGCCTCTTTTCAAGTCAGTCAAGATGTGATTGAACTGAAGGGATTGTGCTTGGACTGTCGCTAAGTGACGTCACAACTGACAAGAAAATCATGCAATGCAGTCAATGGTACGGCACAACATTCCGACGATAATTCAATTGTTTCACCACCAAAGGTAACTAAAATAATTTTTGAGACTTCAGGAAAAAGCTTTTTAAAAGCTGATGGACGTGCTATGGGATGCACATTTTGTATACTCATTTTGGCATCTAAAGCAATGATTTTTCCAGACGAAGTTACTATCAAAAAATCGATTTCTTCACCTTCTTTAGTGCGCCACATATATACTTGCCAATCTTTACCATAATTTTGAATAAATTTAATGATTTCACTGAATACCAAGGTCTCGAATAATGCACCAGCCTGCGGACTCAATAAAAGCGGCTCTTTTTTTTGCCAACCTTGCAAGCGAGCCGCAAGGCCTGTGTCTAGAAAATATAGCTTGGGGGCTTTAGTAAGACGTTTGTTTAAATTACTCGTGTAAGGCTTTAAACAATAAATCAGTGACGTACGTTGTAATAGGCTAATCCATTCTTTAACGGTAACGGATTGAATACCACTATCTCGTGCAATATTTGTATAATCTAAAATCATGCCCGTTCTGGCAGCTAACAAACCCAACATGATGTTGAATGACTCTTGTTTTTGAACACCTGCACTTAAAATAATATCTTTTTCAATATAGGTACGTATGTAGTCGTTCAGATATTGAACAGTCGAGACTGTTGAGTCAATATAAAGCTCGGGCCAGCCTCCTTTGAACAAAACTTCAGATACATTCAGTTCGTTCATTGAGTGTTTTAATTCATGTACAGTCAGAGTATTCAAGAAAAAATAACTTGCCCGACCCGCCAGGCTCTCTTTAATATTTTTGTCCATCAATAATTGATTTGAGCCTGTCATGCGAAACAGTACAGATAGAGAGATATCTTTTTCTAATCGCTGTCTTTTTAATTGATCAATCTGTCGTTTAATCTCAGAGAATAACTGAGGCACATATTGTACTTCGTCTA
>CAMDJY010000118.1 GCA_945901145.1 Legionella genomosp. 1
TTTTCCCTCGCAGCCATGGGTTTTATTGTTCCGGAAGTGTTGCTGATTGTGTTTATGGTTGCGGCTGTTGCTTTTTTATATAGTTATACACGTAAACAGAAATTGCCATTTCGCTTACCCAAAGTTGCTGGGGTAAAAGATTATAATGATTTGAAGCCAGGGATTAAAACGCCAAATATTGCTCGTGGGATTGCTTTTCTTGGTAATGATATGAAAAGCAATGAGGAGTTGTGGTTTGCCAATGAAGATATGCGAACCCATGCCTTGATTTTCGGCTCAACCGGTAGTGGTAAAACGGAAGCTCTGGTGTCTATCGCTTTTAATGCGTTGACCCAGGGGAGTGGTTTTATTTATGTTGATGGCAAAGGCGATAACTCGTTATATGCTAAAGTTTTTTCTATGGTGCGCAGCATGGGACGAGAAGATGATTTGCTGCTGATTAATTTTATGACAGGTGCACGCGATATCGTTGGTCCGCAAGAAAAAAGATTGTCTAATACCATGAATCCTTTTTGCCAAGGTTCATCCAGTATGTTAACCCAACTTGTTGTGAATTTGATGGGCAGTTCGCAGCAATCGGGTGATGGTGATATGTGGAAGGGGCGCGCGATTGCTTTTGTTGAAGCCTTGATGCGACTTTTAGTCTATATGCGTGATGATAATGTGCTTTTGTTAGATGCAAATACCATTCGAAATTACTTTGATTTGGGTCGTCTTGAGTCGATTGTTATTGATAAGATTTTTCCACGCGATGATCAAGAAAGTGTGAATATTGAAAATGTCCCGAAACTTGTGACGGATCCTTTACGCAATTATTTAAACACGTTGCCAGGATATAACAAAGAAAAAAAAGGGAAACAGGTTTCGCAAGTATTAGAACAACATGGATTTATTACCATGCAGTTGGTGCGAAGTTTTTCTTCATTGGCGGATACTTATGGGCATATCATTCGAACCAATTTAGCAGAAGTTGATTTTAAAGATGTGGTACTCAATCGCCGTATTCTAGTGGTTTTATTGCCTGCGCTAGAAAAATCTCCTGATGAGTTGGCGAATTTAGGTAAGATTATTGTTGCGTCTTTAAAAGCGATGATGGCAGCGGGCCTTGGGGATGAAGTTGAAGGTGACTATCGCGATGTTATCGAACGTAAACCAACGACGGCACCGACTCCGTATTTATGCATTTTAGATGAGTATGGCTATTATGCTGTTCAGGGCTTCGCTGTGGTGCCTGCACAAGCGCGGTCTTTAGGGTTTTCGGCTATATTTGCTGGGCAAGATTTACCTGCATTTCAAAAGTCTTCGAAAGAGGAAGCGGCGTCTATTGGCGCTAACACCAATATTAAAATCTGTATGAAACTGGAAGATCCGACTGAAACCTGGGATTTTTTCACCAAAACCGCGGGCGAAGCTTATGTGACCAAGGTGGATTCGTTTCAGACTAAAGAAACCAGTGTGGCAAATACGTATATGGATACCAAAAGCTCTTCATATGAAAAGCGTGCGCGCGTTGATTTGTTAGATTTAAAAGATCAATCTGAGGGTGAGGCGCATATCTTTTTTAGGTCAAAAATTGTGCGAGCTCGGATGTTTTATGCAAATCCCACGCCAGTTGCAAAATTAAAACTTAACCAATTTTTAAAAGTTGAGCCGCCATCGGATGTTTATTTATCTAAGTTAAATCAACAATTAGAACAATTTAAAATTGTTTTGGAATCAAATGATTGGTCGATGCAGCCGAAAGAATCAAGTGAAGAAATCGAAGCGATTACACAAATACTGACTTCGTCTGAAGTTGAAGATCCAATTGAGCGTGCCGTCGGTGGGTTAATTGCATTTTACAAACGCAATCAACCTGAGGAAGTGGAAGAAATATTACAAGAAGTTGTTTCGGGTGAGCTTACTATCTTTAGTCCTCTAGACTACCCAACTGGACTGCCGCGCCTTAGAGTGACTGATGAGCGGTTTGTGATGCCATTATTGCCGATTAATGAAACACGCAATGATTTAATGCTGATTGAGCAATATAGTGGTGAGAAAGAAAAATTAGCCGGAACCATTGCTAATGAAATTATTAAAGATTTACAAGCATCAACAGGGTATCCTCCGCAGCATAAAAATATGCTAGAGACATCTTTGATCATTGATTCTATCAACACGATTTGCACACATATCCGGGAAGAACGCGAAGCGTTAAATTAAAAAATATCTACACGCAATTTTAATGCTTGTAACGGAATGATTTGTGTGTTTCTATTTAATTTTAATAGGGTTAAGCGGTGTTGAGGCGAATGAGCTTTAGAAATTATGGTATTTTAGTCGTGCTGCTAGTCTTTGTTGTTGTGGGGATGCTCAACGGCTGTCAAAATCGTCGCGCTTCAACACATACTATCATTGCTGACGAGCCGCGTTTGCCGCATGTTCAAGCGGGCTCAAACGATGCCATGATCCTGGCACTGGAAAAACGCTTAAAGCGATTGGATATTCAGGTTGTCTCGATGGGAGATAATTATTTGATAAGCGTCTCAGCCGGATCGCTATTTGGTGATCAATCTCCTCAGTTGACCTGGAAGTCTTTTGCTGTCTTAAATGAAGTTGCTTGTTATTTGCGTGAATTTCGTAAAGTCAGCGTTGAAGTCAGCGCTTATGTCAGTCCTTATGGTTCTACTCGACGTCAACTGTCGTTATCATTGGCGCGTTCTAAGGCAGTTGCAGATTATTTGTGGTCTCAGGGGATTGACTCTCGCTTTGTATTTGCACATGGGCATGGGCGCGAGAAACCTATTGTGATTAAAGCAAAATCGAATGATAATTCACCTAATGCTCGAATTGAAATTACGTTTAGACGGGTTGTGGCTTAGGCCTTTGTCTTTAGATAGGAGAATTTCGTGAGTCGGGAAACATGGCGACTGATTAAAAGTTCAAAAGGTTTCTATATTAGTACCTATCGTCGTGCAAGTACTATTCTTTTATTGTCAGTCAGCTTAAACTTGGTTTTAGGATTTTTTATTTTTGATACTTATTTTAGTCGGCCTGACCCTCAGTATTATGCAACAAGTGGTGCTACGCCTCCGGTAGAGTTGGCTGCGATGGACTCTCCTAATAACACATCTGTACCGTTACTAGCAAATGATCAGGTCAATGATGAAATTGAAAAAGTCATACCGCAATAATAAGGGGTTATTATGGCTGAAGATGCTTTAGCAGCAGTGACATTAAGAAATAATTTTTATCGTGATGGTCAACGAAAGATGATGTTGATTTTACTTATCTCCGTGATCGCAAATTTGATCTTGGGCGCGATGCTTGTTTATATTATTAAGCATCCGCCGCAACCTAAATATTTTGCAACAAGTATTAACGGGCGAATTACGCCGCTTTTTGCTTTGAATGAACCAAACCAATCGGATTCGGCTATACTGCAGTGGGCTAATCAAGCTGCGATTGCCGCGTTTACCTATAATTTTGTGAATTATCGAGCAGAGCTACAAGCTTCTTCAGGGTTTTTTACTTCCGAGGGCTGGACCCAGTTTTTAGAGGCATTGCAAGAGTCAAACAACTTAGAAGCGGTCAAAGCGAAAAAATTGATTGTTTCAGCGGTGGCTACACGTGCACCCATTATTCTCCAAAAAGGTATGTTAAACGATCGTTATGCATGGCGCGTACAAATGCCGATTTTAGTCACCTACCAAAGTGCGAGCGAATTTACGCAGCAAAATAGTGTCGTGACGATGTTAATTACCCGTGTTTCAACGTTGAATTCCCCGCGCGGCATTGGGATTGCCCAGTTTGTGGTTGGACCTGCAACAACCAGTGGAGCAAGTTAATGCGTCGAGCCAGAGATTATTTTCTAGTCCTTTTCCTAATTCTGTCTCTCATTTTGTCTTGGGGTACGCAGAGTTATGCGAAGCAAGCAGACTCTGCAGATCAGGCGCTTGATCAACTGCGGTTGTTGCAAAAACGGTTAGGTGCAAATAATGCAGCTAACCCTCAGGGAAATACTCCCTCAACGCTTGGGGCACTCCAGCCGCCTCATGTGCAAATGGGGGCACAAAAAACAGAAGATCAAGATCAAAAAGCAGAATTAGTGATTGCTCAGGCTAAGAAATCTGCAGCTGAAGATGAGGCTGTTGATGAATTGGCTTTTGAAGATGTGTCTGCTCAAATGTTTCCGTTATCACCAGAACAAGTTGTCCGTATGAAACAAATGTACCAAACCAATGAATACGCCCAAGCCTCTCCAGTGGGAACGCCACCCAAACCCACGGCAACTTCTCAATTTGTCAATTTATCTCCCGGCTCAACGCCACCAGTGATTCGCTTATCTCAGGGCTTTGTGTCTTCCTTAGTGTTTTTAGATTCGACTGGTGCGCCATGGCCAATCAGTGCTTATGACTTAGGTGACCCCAATTCTTTTAATATTCAATGGGACAAGACCAGTAATACGCTCATGGTGCAAGCGAGTAAATTGTATACTTATGGCAATTTAGCAGTCAGATTACGCGGATTAAATACGCCGGTGATGTTAACATTGATTCCAGGCCAAAAAGCAGTTGACTATCGGGTTGATCTGCGCGTGCAAGGGTATGGTCCTAATGCTAAAAATTTGCCATTGGAAGAAGGTCTGCCCCCAGCTGCAAATGATTTGCTGTTACACGTTCTTGATGGGGTGCCACCGCCTGGTAGCACAAGATTAGTCGTCAGTGGGGGAGATGCACGTGCTTGGATACTCAACGAGAGAATGTACATCAGAACGAATTTAACAATTTTGTCACCTGGCTGGCTTGGCAGCATGACTAGCGCAGATGGGACGCATGCTTATGAAATGCAAAAATCACCAGTTTTGCTTGTTTCATGGCATGGAAAAGTGATGCAGCTTAAGGTAGAAGGGCTATAACGTTATGGCGAGTAAAAAAGAAAATATCAAAGCACTTTTCTCTAATACGAAGTCTAGGACGATTATTTTATTTACAGCAATTGCGCTGATTACAATTGTTGTGATTGGATTTTTCAAATTGACTTCATCTTCAAGTCTGGGTCTTAATGAGAATGCTAATATTAAATCAGCACCAACAAATATAAGCTCGATTCCTGGTTCTCAGAGTCAAACAGCTCAATATGCTGCTTTGCAAGAACAGCAGAATCAGATTCAAGCGCAAATTGCCAATAAAACCGGCGCAAGTGCAATCCCAACAATTATTCGTACTCAGGCCTTTGGTGAGGGGGTTGAATTAATTGGGCCTAAAGATGGCAGTGGTGGGGTTGGTTTTACCACACTAGCACT
>CAMDJY010000119.1 GCA_945901145.1 Legionella genomosp. 1
CAATTGGTGCGATTATGAAATTTAAGCAACATAAAGATAACCCAACGAATATTCCTGTGGGTACGCCAATTGCGATGATGTTTATTGCAGCAGCGTTATTATTCTTGCCTTCAATTTTAGGGGTGACAGGATCAACTTTGTTCGGCGGCAGTGGCACCACTTCCGGTCCTACAGGTTCTGTTTTTAGTAGTTAATATGGGCTTATCTGCATGATGACTAATCGTGAGCATCGCTTAGAGCTGAAGCTGACAGCCAGTCCAGGTGCCTGGCGGTTATACTCTGCCAGGCAAGCTGATCCACGTTTTAAAACATTTCAAGATAAAGTTTTCCGACGTGATCAATATGCTTGTCAGTTTTGTGGTTTTCAGGCCAGAACTGACCAGCATGTGGTTAATATTGATGGCGTTTACACGAATAATAAATTAGTGAATCTATCCACCGCCTGTTGCTTTTGTGCTCAGTGTTTCTTTATTGAATCAGTTGGCGTTGGTGGCTATGGTGGTGGGACACTGATTTATTTACCTGAATTATCCCAGCCAGAACTGAATTCACTGTGTCATGTGTTATTTTGTGCTATGACAAACGATACTGGGTATAAAAATACAGCACAAGCCATTTATCGTGCATTTAAATTTCGTTCACAAGTTGTTGAAGATAAATTTGGAGAAGGCACCAGTGACCCAGCCATCTTAGGGCATTTGTTGATTGACTCGAATTATCTTCTGCGTGAGCAGATGGATTTATTGTTTCGGGATATCCGTTTACTACCTTCCCGAGCTAAATTTCGTCAGCAAATTGAACGTTGGGCGGCAAGTGCCATCCAAGAATTGGCTGAACAGTAAGCCTTAATAAATTTGGAGATGGAATGGGTAACTGGACGGAATCTTTTTTTGAAGGTGTTGATACCTTTTTCGCTTGGTTAAGTACGTCCCTGAAACAGACGACCGAATCCTATTGTGAATTAGAAACAGCCGATAGTCCGACGGTTTTAGTTAATCACGATGGAACGTTACTTTCTATTTTTCGTATTGAAGGCATTTCTGGCTTGCTTGGTGCAGAAGAATTTCAGCGCTTGGTTGAGGGCTTGACCAATGCTTTGCATCCTGCGATGAGTCGGGCGGGTCATGCGTTACAAGTGTTGTTTATGCAAGATAAAGAAAAGATTCATGAGGTGATTCGGGATATTTATGCCCCCGCGGAAGCGACCGCAGCCCGGTTAAACCTCAAACTTGACGATTTATTCAGTGAACGCGTCAATTACATGGGGCAATATTGTGCCGAAGAGCAGCTTTTTGTCGTCTTAATTACGCGTCCGTTTAATCTTGCTTCTGATCAACTGAAAGCTGCGACCAAAGCAAAGATGAAGATGCTAAAGGAGAAGAAGGCGCCACCTTTTAAATATACACAAGCAGTTTATGCGGCTGTCCCCGAAATTCGTGATACCCACAGTGCATTTGTGCGTTCTTTTATGAATGAGATTGAAACGTTTAATATTTTAGGGACGTTGCTTGAAGTTCATGAAGCCGTGCATGCGATTCGAATGACGGCAGATCCAGATTTTACCGCAGAAGATTGGCGGCCCTCATTACCTGGGGATAAGCTTCCTGTTCGCGAAATTAATCATTTTGAAGGCGATGTGTCTGATATTTTGTGGCCCTCATTAGCGCAACAAGTGATTCCCCGTGAAGCGGATATTCTTGATCGAAGGACGGTTCAAGTAGGCGATAAGCTTTATTCATCCGCTTATATTGATTTGTTTCCAAAAGATATTCGTCCTTTTATGAGTTTATTTAATCGTATTTTACCGACACAAATTCCTTGGAGAATTTCTTTTTTAATTGAAAGTGATGGCTGGGGGACGTTAAAATTAAAAGGTTTACTATCTTCTATTTTAACCTTTTCCTCCGCGCAAAATCGATTGATTAGTGATTCAGTAAATTTATTAAAATATATTAGTTTAAATACGGATGAAGCGGTGGTTCGTCTTCGAGTTGTGGCAACTACTTGGGCCCCAGAAGGGGATTTACCTTTATTGCGTCGACGAGAATCAGAGCTGGTCAAAGCGATTCAAGGATGGGGTTCTACGGAGGTTTCTGAGATTTGCGGGGATCCCTTTGAAGGCTTTGTTGCTGGCATGTTAGCTGCCACCATGAAAAGTCCTGCCGTTGCTTCTGTTGCTCCATTATCGGATGTGGTGTCCATGCTCCCAGTGACTCGGCCGGCTTCACCTTGGAAAACTGGCGCATTGTTGTTTCGTTCACCTGATGGTAAACCTTGGCCTTTTCAGCCAGGTTCCAGCCAGCAAACGACTTGGATTGATCTGGTCTATGCACGACCAGGATCAGGAAAGTCAGTGCTGTCAAATACATTAAATTTGGCATTATGTATGTCAGCAGGACTCACGCGTTTGCCAAGAATTGCTATTATTGACATTGGACCTTCTAGTAGTGGTTTAATTTCATTACTAAGAGAAGCCCTTCCGGCTGAGCAACGTCACTTGGTGGCTTATCATCGCTTACAGATGACGTCAGAATATTCTATCAATCCATTTGATACACAATTAGGCTGCCGCTACCCGACCGCACTTGAGCGCTCTTTTTTGGTTAATTTTTTGACTTTGTTGACCACCCCTCTCGGTGCAGAAAAACCCTATGATGGGATGCCCGACTTAGCCGGCATGATTGTCGATGAGTTATACAAAAGCCTTGCTGATGAAAATAATCCAACGCCTTATTCTCCAGGTTTGGAAGAGTTTATCGATGGTATTTTAGAAGAAATTGGTTTTGTGAGAGACTCAAAATCTACTTGGTGGGAAGTCACTGATGCCTTATTTTCTGCAGGCTTTATTCATGAAGCCATGCTGGCGCAACGCTATGCCATGCCTTTGTTAGCAGATGCCGCATCGATTTGTCGTACTTCGGCAATTGAAGATTTATACGAAAAAGTTACGGCACCTACGGGAGAGTCATTGATTAATGCTTTCTCTCGTATGGTGTCGAGTGCGGTGCGTGAATATCCGGTTTTATCGCGTGTCACGGCATTTGATTTAGGTGAGGCCCGCGTGGTCTCGTTAGATTTGGATGAAGTAGCAAAAAGCGGTGGGGATGCTGCGGATAGAAAAACATCAGTGATGTACATGTTGGCTCGTTATGTCTTAGCGCGTCATTATTACCTCACTGAAGAAAGCGTGGTGACTATCCCGGAACAATATAAAATTTATCATCTTGAGCGCATTCGCGAAATTCGTGAAGATCCTAAACGCATTGTTTATGATGAATTTCATAGAACCTCGCATTCTTCAGCCGTGCGTGATCAAGTGATTATTGATATGCGCGAGGGTCGTAAGTGGAACGTGCAGATTTCATTATTATCTCAATCGGTTGATGATTTTGATGAAATTATGATTGAATTTGCAACTTCGATTTACATCATGGACGCGGGGCCAAGCCAAGCGATTGAAAAGACGACCCAAATTTTTGGATTAAGTGAAACCGCAAAAGTCGCTTTGCGCACCCGCGTACATGGTCCGCGTCAGGGAGGGGCTACTTTTTTAGCGCAGTTTGCCACCAAGAGCGGTATCAGTATTCAGTTATTAACGTTAACCTTAGGTCCCATTGAACTTTGGGCATTTAGTACAACAGCAGAAGATGCAGCAGTCAGGAATCAATTATATCGACATATTGGCCCATCTGAAGCACGACGGTTTCTTGCATTATTGTTTCCTAATGGGTCAATTTTAAAAGAGTTGAATGAACGGCTTAATGCTCTAAAAAGCGACGTTGGGATGATTGAAGAAGAGAATCGAACCAGTGCTTTGGGGCAACTCGTTCAAGATATTTTAGATGCGTACTCTCGTGATCCAAATACTAAGAATTTAGCTGGGGTTTCTGGGGGACGTCGTAAGGGTTAATACTGGTAACTTGGTAAAATCTTGGCTAAAATAAGGGCTTACATTTAATGATTTATCTATGGAATATTCATCATGTCTACTCGAAGTCTTGATAAAGCATATGTCAGCCCTTATGATCAGTTTTTGTATGGCTTTGATGCCACGCATGCTAAAACTCCGTCTCAAGAAAAAGAAATTAAAAAAAACAAGCGCATCGCTAAGTTACGTGATGATCCAGCAGCAGCTCTGACAACGGATAAGCTTTGGGACAAATTTTGAGGAATCTTTGATGGCGATATGGTTTCAGCCGCTGACAGCAGAAGCGCTTAATTTGCGCAGTGCGAATACGCTTGCTGAGTTTTTGGATATTCAATTTACTGAAATTGGCGAAGATACACTAACTGCAACGATGCCTGCCAACGCACGCTCCAAACAACCGCACGGCATCGTGCATGGTGGGGCGAATGTGGTTTTAGCAGAGACGGTGGCAAGCACCGCGGCTAATTGTGTGATTGATTTAACGCATCATCACTGTGTTGGTCTTGAGATCAATGCCAATCACATTAGGCCGGTACGAGAGGGGCTGATCACAGCAGTTACTCGCCCGGTCCACATAGGCCGCACCACGCAGGTGTGGCATATTGATTTGTTTAATCAAGAAGGAAAAATATCCTGCGTCTCAAGAATGACCGCTGCGGTCGTATCAAGAGAGCGCTAATATTATTGAGGCTGTGGGCCTCTTTTTTCTTCTTTGTTTCTTTCTTCCTCTTCAAACGTCGCAGCATCATGAAGATTATTGCCTTCCATCAACCTATCACGCAATTTTTTACCAAATCCTTTCTCTTTCCAAATGTCAGAAGTTGATTGATAAAGACCATAGCCTTTTTTAACACCACATAAGACACGTATATTATTGATTAAACTCAGCATTGCATTGACGATAGGTCTTAAAAAATTAGCCCAAAGACCTGGTTCTTTTTCAAGCGCTTTTTCTGTATAATTAATATATTCTCTAATATCAGTTGCGAACAAACTAAACTCTTTATCTCCAAGATTTTTACTAAATCTATCTAGTCGATCTCGAATTTGTAACCCTAATGCGTAAACGATATCTTTATGATTCTTGAGTTTCTCATCACCACTGAGCCCTATGATTTGCCCAGCTAAAGCGTCAATTTCTGCTAGTCTAGCAATAATTAGCTCTTTATTTCTCTTACGAGGATCCACGGGTGAATTTGGGCTCTGGTTTTCGAAATGAACTTTTTTAGGTGTTTCATAAGCTCTCTGAGTCGTGGTTTGTTCTAGAGAATGATTGTTTGTTTCATATCTATCTAAAGGAACTAGGCCTCGACGTCCAGTGTGGCTAGTAGTAGCACTACT
>CAMDJY010000120.1 GCA_945901145.1 Legionella genomosp. 1
CGTACTTGCCAATATTCATCGCGCCGAAACGGTCGAAAAACTTGAAAAACTGCTCCCATACAACATCGATCCTGAACTGTTAAACAATATGAGAAGCATACCTGAGCTCATCATGCCTCAGAAAGATGGGGTTAATTAAACGGTTACACGATTTAAGCATGTTGACTGAAGTCAATATAGGCTTGGCGGGTGTGTTATATTTGTCATAGCTAATTGTGATGCCTCGTGTAAAGTGTGTATTAGCAAAGGAGCTAAAAACCTTGTCGTGAGATTTACGTATTTGAGTACGACATTGTTATACATCGTACGCTACTAGTAGCCGCTACACTACAACGCTTTCCCTAAAACTGAGTCAGGTGAATTTTCTTTCTCAACCTTTTTCCTAAAAAGCGAAAGACTGTCTGCACTAGTAGAACGAGTCAATTTAGTGCATTGCTTGGCAATGTTAGGTGGAATATTAAAGCACTCTTGTAATACCTGCGGTACCTCACCAGGTAAAGGATTTGCACTTTTTTGCTCACCTTGTCGAGTCAGAAACCTATCACCCCAAACAGTTTTATTCCCCTGGTCCATCACTTGGGTGAATTTAAATAAATTCGCAAACAAATAACCAGGTCCTATGCAAGTAAAAGAATAGGCTGGTAGAAAACCTAAAGGGTAATTATATTGCTTTAAGGGGGCTTGAGGGCTAGCAAAAGTAAACTGGTCTACCCATTCCTGTTGACCAGTTTCTTTAGAAGCAAGCTGCTTTTGCATGACGTAATGATGCTCATCTTTAGGTACTACATGATAGACCCCTGTCCCACCAACATCCAGATAAACCTCTCCACTCAGAACTAAAGGTTGCCTGTAGGAATCAGACCAGCCCACATCTGTTAAAAATTGCTGGCCATTGAGAAATACTATAATAACTGGATGAGTAGGGTAAGGACTATTTTCTTTGGCGTCGTTGTAAGCATTCACCCGAGACAATTTCAGCTCAACATCAAATCCTAAATGATGTAATAACCAGCCAAAAGAATAATTAAGCTCAAAACACATCCCGCCTCGATTTTCTTTGGTATATTTCTTTAGTAAATGCTCTATTTCAAATGAGGCAGGTATGTTGTAAGTCGCATTGATATTTTCATGAGGGATGGTTTCAATATGCGTTTTTTGTAAGGTTTGAAGATACTCTAGAGAAGGCTGCTGTCTTACTAATTTCAAATGAGCTAAATAACTCTTCACTAATTGATTTGTTTTTTCATTGCTCTGCCAAAAAGGAGTAAGCTGTGCTCGCTTGGTCTCAAATAAATATGCTTGGCTTTGTTTAGGGCTTAATGCAAGATGCTTAGAGGAAGACTTAGAGTAACGGATCGCTTCATCCATATATAAAGGATGTTCTGATTGCAATCGCAATTTATGCATAGGGGTCTTGTCTGCCACTAAAGTCTCTTTTACAAAACCAAATTGACTGTATAGTCCTGCTGCCGTATCAGTAAACAAAAACCAATGTTTTAATGTAGCATAAGTAGGGTTGGAGAAAATCTCAACCATCATGGCTTTGCCAATACCCTGCCCTCTTTGGTCTTCAGCCACAACTACATCCCATAAAGAAGCAAAAGTCGTTTTATCGCTGACTACTCGCGCAAAACCAAGGAGTTTGCCCTCTTTAAAAGCCAACACACATTGAGACGAAGACACTAAAAGACTTAATCGTTCTAATGTTAAGTGCGACTGCCAATAGGCGTTATTTTTTAATAAGGCTAACAAAGCAGGCAAAACCTCTTCTGTAGCTTCAGTTGTTAAGACTAAACCATCAAGTTTAGTATGGCTCTGAGGCAAAACAAGCTTATCCCTAACATATAATGTCTCGTCATCTTTTTCATTAAAATGATAGCTCTTAAGCAAAAACTTTAAAAACTCAGGCGCCTCTAATACAAACCGAAACTCTGGTTTTCTAACCATACTGGGAAATTTAATAAGAAACTTAACCACTGCTTCAGCTAAAGAATAGCCGTTTGCAAAGGTATGGGAGGCATGAGCTTCATTAAGCTGGATGGAGGTGATGCATTCCGTATCAACAAAATCGGTGACCAAAGTTGCCTGTCCAACCACTTGTTCTTTATGTTTTACTGCAATATGAAAGGTATTCTTTTCTCGTTTTGCCGTGATAACAAATCCATCGCCTAAATCGCAATCAATAGTCTGAAAAGCCATATTTAACATCCCCAACAGTATTGGTTTAATTATAAACAGTTGCTGAGCATTAGTATAGTGTTCATAGCAATATTGATATTGCGGGCAAATGCGAATCTCTATAAAAGTTTGGATAATTCGTTACCCTAATCCTGCATCATAATATTTCCACTCCAATAATGCGCTGTGATGCCTTGATTACAAAAAAGAGCCTTTGTTGTCATTTGTTATTTCTAAGTGCCCCACAGATGCCCCATATGGAATTTAAAATATAATGACACAAACATAATATGTTGATTATAATCAGAATAAATCAATTTTATTGAAAATAATCACGGGACTCATAATCCGTTGGTCCTAGGTTCAAGTCCTAGTGGGCCCACCAATTAAAACCTGTAAAATCAATCAGTTACTACTTAACGTCCTAATCCCGTAAAATCCACTTCGGGATTTCTTCGGGACCTACCTTCCATTCACAACGAAAATACCGTTGCTTCTTGCTTAGCATGACTCTTTGGTTTAAAGTTTGGATTACGCAACAAAGTTAATATCACTCCACTTTTTTGCTTTTCACAAACTAGGATGTTTCCCTCGCTCTGTATTCACAACGGAGCGTGCAGTATCGTTACATACAACCAAACGCTCTTCACCATTCTTGACCAGTTCAGCAGGAATAATAAACACAAGAATATGCGGTAACTCAGGAATTTTAATTTCCCATTCCCAACGCAGCTCACATATCTCTTGATCTCTGCACCCAGTGTTCACAGCAAAAAGCGCCATTTTTTCTAAGTGCGAAGGTAACTCATTAAATAGTTTGTTCTGTTCATCCCAGCTTAATGGATATGGCTTACGCAAATCATGCTCTGGTAAGAGTTTGATTTTGGCAGCACTAAGCAACCACGTTAAACCGTATTCATCCATCCATTCACTAGCGGCAAGGTTCAAGATCCGCCGCACAATTTTCAAACCATGGTTAATGGTTCGAGAACTTACAGCATCTTTGCGCCGTCCCTCAATAAATCCTTGCAAGGCGCCAATATGAATAGACTCAAGCGGCAAATCTCCAATGTATTTAACCAGCTCTCTTAATCGACAAGCATCATCAGCGATGCTGCGTTTATGCTGATTTTCCATTAGAAACTTTGTTGCTGCTTCCTTCAGCTAATGACTGATAACTGATGCCACGCACAATTCCAACAACTCCTGTTCGATAATCCACATAAGGCTTGATTGCTGTCAAATAAAGCAGTTGTTGGATGTAGGGTAAGCCTCTTAATGCAGACAGTTCCTCATCAGTCACTTTCATGTATCTCATCTACACATATCCTTATAACAGATTTCTATTTCATGCTTTGCAAAATTTGTGTTATAGTTAAAAACGACTTGTGATTTTAAATTAATTGTTTATCTAATAAGAACAACTATAAAACACAAATCGTTTTATTAAATACGATAATACAAAACAAATCGTGTTATTGTCAACACTTTTTTAATCTAATTTGCAATGAGCATCTTATGGACATCAAAGAACAGATTGGTAATCGCATTACCAAATCAAGAAAAGCATTAGGAATCACGATTAAAGAGCTTTCAGCGCGGATCGGTGCATTATCTGCAGCCAGAATTAGTAACTGGGAGCAAGGCACGCGAAGCCCTGGACCACTGGAGGCTAAACTATTGGCAGATCAGCTACGAGTATCTGCCTCATATCTTTTATGCTTAACTGATAACCCTGAGGGAGAATTATCGTTAAGCAATGGCGGTGGTACGCGATTTGTTCCTTTATTGGCAATGAAAGAAGCAAGCCAAGCTAACTTTTCTCTCGATCAAGCATTGTTATGTGATGGGCGAGAAAAAGCGGTAGTTGTGGATCATCTTAATCAATCAAAAACGAATGCTCGTTTATTCGCTTTACTGATTGAAGACACCAGTATGCAACCGATTCTAAATGTCGGCGATTTAGTAATAGTAGATGCGGATCGAATTCCCAATCCAGGTGATCTGGTACTGGCTTATTTTCCTGTGAAAAATCAAACTATATTGCGCCGATACGGAGAAGCGGCAGACTGTTTATTTCAGTTATTAGCAAGCAATGATCTTTGGGCAACAATCAATATTAAAAATAAAGAAGACGTGATTCTATGCGGCGTAGTGAGTGAATACCGACGATATTTGTGAATGCACCTAATAGGATTATCTTAATATGAACAAACAAGTCCTCTTATCTACAATCACCAATATAATCGCAATTTTAGGTCTTCTACTCATTACGTCTACCCAAGTAAACGCTGAATTGATAACCGAGCTCTATGCTGGAGAAGGATTCACTCAAAAACATAATGCCAACGTTAATCTACCCGACGCCGAGATCACAGGAACACATAATGCACTCAAATTTGATTCTGCGGCAACGGTAGGTGGTCGAGCAATTTATTCGTAACAAAGGCATTGAGTATCGTGAAGATGTTATGGATTATTTAAAAGACTCTGTTTTTATTGCTACTTTTGCCGGAAAACCCGTTGCGATGTTTGCATTACTAAACCATGAATTCCATGAAGATTTAATGCATGCACCTGGCGCTATTAATTTGCCACATGTACTTGAATTAATGTATGTCTATGTCGAAAAAGATTATCGTGGCCTTGGTTTTGGCCGGCAAATTATTGATGCGGCCAAAAGATTAGCGCAAGAAATGGGTGTTGAGCGCATTCAATTTGATACTTTGAAACCTGGATTAAATCGTATGTATGAGAAACAAGGAGCGGAACAACTTTGTGAGCATCATTTGTTTACGCATACGACAGATGTATTTACGATGAAAATTTAAGCTATGTTGATTAGGCATATTTCTATAGTTGTATGCCATTCAATGCAACAGTATAGATAATTTGATGGTATATAATGATAGCATGAGATTTATTTTTGTGCTTATATTATGCAGACCAATGAAGAAAAATTGAAAACTTCCGACAATGCACCAGGTAAAATTGTACTTATAATGGGTACTTCTACTGCCGGGAAGACAACTTTATGTAAAAAAGTTGAAACAATAGAGCGTGGCACGGGAAAATCTGTAGTTATCGATG
>CAMDJY010000121.1 GCA_945901145.1 Legionella genomosp. 1
CCGTGAGAAACAAGTAATGAATCTGCTGTCGGGTGGCGCCCAATGCCTTACGAATGCCAATTTCTTGTTTGCGCTCATGAATTGAAACCAGCATGATGTTCATAATGCCAATGCCACCGACTAACAATGAAATGCTGCCAATGGTTGCCAGTAAGAGGGTGAAAATATGCCCTTGATTTTCCATGCCTTCAATGATTTGCTTGGCACTTCGAATGAAGGCATGTTGTCTTGGTGCTTGTTTTTTGATGGTTTGTTGAATTGAAGTGACAATGTCGTCAATAGATATTTTGGGATTTAAGCGTAAAATCGCATGATTAATTTGTGCAGTCGGATTGATGAGTGTGATGCCTTTAATTGGAATAATAAGCGCTTGATTCATATCTTGGTTGAAAAATGCATTTTCTTTCCACGGTTTTAGAACGCCAATAATTGTATACAGTGTCTCACCGATTTTTAATTGACGCCCTATGATTTTTCCATATTTGAACTGTTGCAATTGCTGAGCTAATTGATTGCCGATGACACATTGATGTTCGTATGATGCAAATGATGAAACGAAATGACCTGTCGCAAGGTGCAGATGTAGCATACGCGCCAAAGCTTCATTTGCCCCGACAATAGGATTGTTAAGTATGCGCCCGTCATAACTGATGGTTTGGTAGAGCGTACTGTAAGGTGCGATATCTAAAACTGCGGGGACTAATGCCGGGAATTGTTCCCAAGTATTGATTGGTATGGCTGTGTTATGGGTCGCTGTGAGCGGTTGATTTTTAGAAGGTTGCTGATAGAGCGTAATGGCTAATAGATCGGTTCCCATGGTTTTAAATTGAGCGAGTGCGGCTTCTGTTGCTAATCGACCGGCACTCATTAACGCGACGATTGAGGCTGTCCCGACTAAAATCCCGAGCATGGCTAAAAATGCTCGTAATTTCGCTGTGAGAAAATACCAATAGGCCTGTTCTAAATAATGTCTCAAGTTCATATTTTTTGATCCGAAATGATCTGACCATCCGTTAAAATGATTTGTCGTTGACATTGCGCCGCAACTTGTTGCTCATGCGTAATTAAAATCAGGGTTCTGCCCTCATCATGCAATGCATGAAATAAATCCATGATGATTTGACTGGTGTGTGAATCTAATGCCCCGGTGGGTTCATCAGCAAGAATAATCGCAGGGTCGCCAACCAGGGCACGTGCAATCGCGACCCGTTGCTGCTGTCCGCCAGATAATTGCGTGGGACGACGATGACGCATGTTTTCCATGTCTACGCGTGCAAGCGCATCGATTGCTAATGCTTGGCTTTGCTGTTCAGAGAGGCCTCGGTAGTGCAGCGGAAGTAGGACATTTTGGAGTGCGGTTAATCTTGGAAGTAAATGAAATTGTTGGAAGACAAACCCAATGGTTTGATTACGCAGCCGTGCGAGTGCTTGATCATCAAGATCTTTGATGCGTGTCTTTGCCTCAAGCAGCCAATACTCACCTAGGTAATCTTGGTCAAGTAAACCAATGATATTCATCAGGGTTGATTTGCCAGAACCAGACGCGCCTAAAATCGCAAGCATTTCTCCTGTGTTGATTTTAAGCGACAATTGATTTAAAACTGAGGTGATGATGTCACCATTGGTGTAAGTTTTGGTGATAGTTTCGAGTTGGATGAGTGCTTTGGGTTCATTCTTCATAATAAATGCTATCACCGGCTTTAAGCCCTGTTTCAATCACAACACGCTCGCCATACACTCTGCCTGTAGTGACAAGACGTCGCTCAGTTTTTCCTGATGGAAGTTGCAGATTAATCCAGATTTTTCCTTCTTTCTGGGTTAATGCTTTGATGGGTACTAAGATTTTGTTTTGGCTTTGGCTTCTTAGTTTAACCGTTGCACTCATACCTACTTTAATGAGCTGTTGTGCGATTTCATCGAGATTGTTCACCTCGACAATAGCAGTAAAAGACGGCAAGGCGCTGTTGTTTTTATGAGAAGCCTGTGCATGAATTGCAACTAATTTGCCAAGTAATGTCTGCTTGTCAAATGCGATTCCTTGAACGAGGGCTGGCATGCCTTGTTGAATGGCTGTAATATCAATCTCTGGAACGTCGATATCGATGCGAATGCCACGCATATCACCGACGAGCGCTAAGACTTGTCCTGTTTTAACAGACGAACCCACGGTGAGCTCATTGTCTTTATTGTTTTCATTTTTAGGTGGGTATAATAAAATTCCTTGTCTTGGTGCTTTTAAGTGAATTAAATTATGTTTACTCATGAGTGCCAAATGTACTTTATCAAATTCAGAAAAACTAAGACCAGCCAATTCCTCATCGGTACTATTATCTTGCCCCATTTTTTCTAATAATTCAGACACTTTGCGGGTCGATTGCATGAGGGAGACACGTTCGGTGTTTAAGCTTGATTTTTCACTTAAGTAATTATTTTTGGACAAGAGCCCGGCTTCCCACAATTCCTCTGTCCCAATAAATTTAGCTTTCGCCATGGTATAACTATCTTTTGCTTTTAAGTACTCAGTGACAATATCATTGTAGCGTTTTTGGAAGTCGGTCGAATTTAAGGTGAATACGATGGCATTTTTTTGAACCTGTTGTCCATAATGATAGTGAACAACATCAATGACACCATCTGCTGGGCTGGTCAAAGCACTTTGGTGAATGGGGCGAATGATGCCACTAAAATTTAAGGTTTTGTGTAATTTAGTCGGTTGAATCAGTAGGGTTTTTATGGGTGATGTTGATTGATGTTGATGGCAACTTATTAAGAATAAAGCGCACAGGCTTAAGTAAAAATTTTTCATCCATTATACCTCAATTTGATTTGCCAATCGGTGAGCGTTGTCCCCAGGGTGCGTTGGAGTGCAGAGATTTGATTTAGATAGGCAATTTTTGCATTAATTAAACTCGACTGGGCTTGAATCAGTTGATTTTGAGTATTGCTGACGTCGAGTGCACTGGCAATCCCGGCTTGTTGTTTCTTTTTTTCTAAGGCATACGACTGTGAAGCAAGTGCCAGCTGACGGTTGGCTAACTCGTATTGTTTGGCCTGACTGGTAATGGCCATAATGATGTTTTTAACTGTGGTGATGATGATGCGACGTGCGGCGACGAGTTGCAGTTGATCTTTTTCGAGTTTTATTTTGGCGGTGATGAGTTGATTGCGGCGATTGATATCCTGTAAAGGAATTGTCAACGAGACGCCTGCAGCTTCATTGATATTTTGTCCGTTATAAATATTTTTAAATCCGACCGCTCGATTATCTACATTGGTCAGGGTCCCGGTTTGGATATTGGCTGCTAAATCAAGTTGCCAGAGTTGTTGGTTTTTAGCGACTAAATAAGCTCGTTTATCTGCACGAACTGCTGCTTGTAAGGCCAGATACTCGGTATTGTGATGCAAGGCTTGATCAATCGATGTGTTTAAGTCAGGCGTGGTGATGTGATCCAGATTGACATCACTGGGGACTGCAAGTGACATATTGGGATCAAGTCCAATCGTTTGTAATAAATTCTGTGCACTGGTTTCAAAATCGTTATTTGCTTGTTCAACCATGAGTCCTAATGATTCAATTTGGTACGATTGTTGGACGTTACCCGTTGGTTCGAGCTGACCGGCATCGATTTTCTTTTTATTGATCTCAAAAGTTTTATGTGCTTCTTGTAATTGCCAACGTTGATTTTTTAAATTATTACTGCTTAGAATTAATGCGCGATAGGCACTAATGACTTGCGTAATTTGGTCCATAATCGATTGTTCTGTCATTAATTTATTTAAATTTTCTGCTTCAATGGCATCATTCAGTGCTGCTTCATTGACTTCGATGCCAAAGCCTCTAAGTAATGGTTGCGTCAGTGAAAAAGTTAGCAGCGGGTTATAATTGCCGATTGCGGCAACGGTGTTATCCATTTTTAATGATGCTTGTGTCCCGAGTTTAGTTTTTAATTCAAATTCAGGGGTTGCAATATAGCTCCGGGTGACTGCGCTGCCGACTCGGCTGTAATGGTTATTTTCAATGGCGGCAGTCCCGGCTAAGGCATATTGTAATTCAAATTGATTATGGGCAATTCGTAGTTGATAACGTTGAATAATTCTTTCAAGTTCAGCATTTTGAATATTAGGATTGTAGCGTAAAGCCAGTAAAATAGCCTCTCTTAAGGTTAAACGTAGTGTATGCTGTCGATGTGTATCGGGTGATGTTGGCAGATTAATCCAATGGTCTAACATGTATTCTGGGTTTTTAATCGCTTGTTTGAGCCGGTTGTGTGCTTCTTTGACTCGGATAGATTCCTCTTCTGGCAGATTGAACCATCGGTAGAGCTTTGTATTTTTTTCAGGGCTTGCCAACAGCGACGTCATGAGAAATAATCCCATGATGATCGCACATCGTCTGATAAAATTTTTATTGCTATTCATGAAAGCCCACAAAATATCAAACTCCGGGTACTGAAAATCGTTGTTTATCTTCTAAGCGCAGTGCAGTTAATTGTCCACCCCACACACAGCCAGTATCAATGGCATAAATATTGGGGGTAGAGCATTGTCCTTGTATTGCAGCCCAATGACCAAAGATAATGGTTTCGGCGATGGGGCGTCGGCTGGGGACAGCATACCATGGATAACAATCCGTTGGAGCATCAGCAATTGTTCCTTTAAAATTTAAATTTAATTGTCCTTGGCGATGACAAAAGCGCATGCGGGTGAATGCATTACAAATAAATCTTAAGCGTTCAGTTGTGTTGAGGGTTGCAGACCATGCGCTCGGTTCATTGCCGTATAATTGATATAAATAATCACTAAAATTATCAGTTGAAAGCATATGTCCAAATTCTTTTGCATAATGTTTAGCTGTGTTTAAATCCCACAGTGGGTAAATGCCTGCATGACATATGATGATATTCAATTCTGGCTCATGGATGAGTAACGGTTGTTTTCTCAACCAGTGTCCGAGTACCTCCCGATCGGGCGCGAGTAAAATATCTTGTAACGTATCATTTGGATGGGGCTTCACATTCTTACTAAATAATAAATGCAAAAGATGTAAATCGTGGTTTCCTAAAACGATTTGTGGTGGGATGATGAGTTGTTGCAGAAAACGTAAAACTGCTAGTGATTCCGGGCCTCGATTGACGAGATCCCCCACTAACCACAGTCTATCTTTGTGATCGTCAAAATCAATCAAATCAAGTAAACGCATGAGCGGGGTATAGCACCCTTGGAGATCGCCGATTGCATAGTTAGCCATGGAAATGGCCCTTGT
>CAMDJY010000122.1 GCA_945901145.1 Legionella genomosp. 1
TAATTAAATTCCCATAGCCGCTTAATCCATTTCCTGCATAAGCAATCACACCAGCTGCGGCTGCGTGCACTTTATCACCTTTTTTACCTGTGATATCAATACCTTTTCTACCTAACTGCGGCGCAAAACCAGAAGCAATGGTTCCTCGAATCGGCCAATACCAACGACGATGATTTTGAGGAAGTCTTATAGGAACAGGTAACATCGATGGTGATTGATATTCATGCGGGACAAAAGATCCTTCCGGTGGTTGGCGTGAAGCTAAATAAACAGGAGGCATCGTTCGCGGTTGTACTGATTGTATCATCGGTTTTAAATACAAAACTTGTCCAACATGCAACGTATAAGGGGGCTTAAGACGATTCATTGATGCTAAAGTTTGATAATCTTGATCAAAACGAAACGCAATTGCATACAAAGTATCATGAGGGCGAACCACATATTTAGATGCGGCTTTATATTCTGTGGTTGCACTCATTGCATCAATGACGGGAGCTAACCCCAAACGATCCTCACACGCGCTTAGCAATAAACAACAGATTAAAAATAAATGATTACGATGCATGGGCATCACCATTTGATTGCAATATAAATGACAACAAGCAGCGCTAAAACGACCCAACCAATGGCGTCAATAAACTTGCGAATTTTTTTCTCAAGACCTTCTCCTCCAAAAAACAGCACACTTGAAACCAAAAAAAATCGCAATCCGCGTCCTAAAAAAGAGCCAATCACAAAAGGAAAAATAAATGACATATGCAGCGCCCCCGCTGTCAATGTAAATAGCTTATAAGGAAAAGGAGAAAAACCCGCAAGAATCACCATCAACAGACCTGATTGATCAAACCATTGCCGTATATGTTCATAACTCACTGCATAGGATGAATTTAAAATATAAGGCTCGATCATATCCATACAAAAATAACCGATGAGATACCCAAAAATCCCGCCAATAACAGAAAATAATGTCACTATCCATGCATAGTGCCAAGCCCGCTTGGGCGCGGCAAGCCCCATACTGATCAGCATCACATCAGGTGGAATAGGAAAAAAAGATGATTCAGCAAAAGAAACACCAGCCAAATAATAACGCGCATGCGGATGAGCTGACCAATTCATCATTTGATTATAAATTCGCGTAAATAATTTCATTACCTTACTCCAAATTCAAGCTGCCAACGCTCCATGATGCCAGATGATCAAACATTTTGTAATGCGTCATATCTAGATGTAAAGGGGTCATAGAAACATAGCCACAAGAAACTGCATGAAAATCAGTGCCAGGGCCGGCATCTGCCTCTGGGCCCGGCAAACCCACCCAGTACATAGGACGTCCACGAGGATCCTCGGTTTTTACCATGGCTTCTGCACTGTGACGCGTCCCAAGCCGTGTTATTTGTATGCCTTTAATTGCATCCATCGGCAAGTCTGGAACATTAACATTTAAAATCGTTTGCGAAGGTAAAGGATTTTTTTGTAATTTTAAAGCTAACTGGCACGCAATGGTTGCTGCCGATTCATAATGCTTACACTCAGACCCAACCAAAGAGACTGCGATTGAAGATAATCCTAAATTACGACCCTCCATCGCTGCAGCAACTGTCCCCGAATAGAGCACATCATCTCCTAGATTCGCGCCCTCATTAATTCCAGAAATGACCATATCAAAAGGTGATTCAAAAAAACCTGTGAGAGCCAAATGCACACAATCTGTAGGCGTACCCTCGACACTATAAAAACCATCTTCCAATTGGCGCAGACGAATTGGTTTTGACAAAGTGAGAGAATTACTTGCACCACTGCGATTTCGATCTGGCGCAATGACTTCCAAGCTAGCAATGTGCTTCAGGCTATCCACCAAAATACGAATGCCGGGCGCTAACACACCATCGTCGTTACTCACTAAAATTCTCATATCAACTCCGTGGTGATCTTAACCATTTCACCACAAATAAACGCTCATCTATTTGCTGGCTAATATCACTCAGTGCTTGCTTTAATTCAATTTTTTTGGGATTTTTTTGCAATTTTTCTAGTAATTCACTTTTAGACGCTTGCAAAGCCAAAATTTCTTGACCATAAGCTTGTTGGTCCATACTCAAAGCATAAGTCAGTTGATTGATTCTCAAAGCAACTTTTTTGAGTTCATCACAAGACACATCTGCAGGCGCTTGCAGAGGACAACGCAGAAGTGCTTGTTTCAATTCTTCAGGGTGATGGGTATAAAAATTTGTATCATGTTTTGAACAAGATAAAAGCATTAAAACTGTAATAAGCATCATAAACAATCTAACATTTTTTTTCATGCATCACCTCTTATTAATGGCAAGAAAGTATATCATACGTTTACCTTGAATATCGAAGAGAAATTCGGTATCGTCAATGAAATACTTATCTAATAAAAAAAACCCATTATGCTCGATTTTAAAATAATACGTGACGCAAAAACTCATCAACGCTTCCTAGAAACCTCTATTTCTGGAAAAGATTTACTCACCACACCACAACTTAATAAAGGCACTGCATTTACCAGGCAAGAACGTATCGAATTCGGTTTATTAGGTAAATTACCCTATCGCGTGGAAACACTGGATGAACAAGTCAACCGCGCCTATCTTCAGTACAAAACTTATCAAAACGCGCTACATCAAAATATTTATCTCAATAATTTACACGATAAAAATCAAACAATTTTTTATCGTTTAGTGAGTCTGCATCTCAACGACATGTTGCCTATTATTTACACCCCAATTGTTGGTTTAGCCGTCAAAGACTTCAGTCGCGAATATCGTCAACCACGTGGGCTTTATATTTCATATGAGGATCGACATCATCTCGATAAAATTTTTCAAAATCGTTCCAACCCGGATATTGATTTAATTGTCATTACCGACGGCGAAGGTGTTTTAGGTATTGGTGACCAAGGCATCGGCGGCATGGATATTCCCGTTGCAAAATCAATGGTTTACAGCTTGTGTGGCGGCATTGATCCTACACGCACACTACCGATTTTTCTCGATGTAGGCACGAATAATCAAACGCTACTCAATGATCCTTTATATTTAGGCTTGCAAAAACCAAGAATCCCAAGAGAAGATTATGATAAGTTTATTGAACAAATCACCCACACAATTCAAAAAAAATTCCCGAATACTTTTCTGCATTGGGAAGATTTTGGACGTGACAATGCCAGACGTATTTTAGATCGATACGCTGACCAGATGTGTACGTTTAACGATGATATTCAAGGCACTGGCGCCGTCACTTTAGCAGCGCTTTTAGCTGCAGCTGATGTCACAAAACAACCACTTAAAAACCACCGAATTGTTATTTTCGGCGCAGGAACAGCTGGAACTGGCATTGCTGATCAAATTGTCGATGCCATGGTGCAACAAGGATTAAATCAACAAGAAGCATATCAGCAATTCTGGCTGGTTGACCGTCAAGGTTTACTCATTGAACATGACCCAGATTTAACTACTGCACAAATTCCATACGCAAGGCCCGCTCATGAGTTTGCCAATGACAAAATTCCTTCACTCTTAGAGACCGTAGAACAGGTTAAACCAACGATATTAATCGGGTGCTCAGCCCAAACCGGCGCATTCACCCAAAAAATTATAGAAGCTATGGCTGCCCAGTGTCCACGCCCTATTATTTTTCCATTATCTAATCCTGACGAAAAATGTGAAGCAACGCCTCATGATCTATTAGCATGGACGCATGGACAAGCACTGATCGCCACAGGCACAGCTTTCCCAATGACCACCTATGAGCATCAAACCTTTCATATTGCACAATGTAATAATGCGCTGGTTTTTCCAGGCATCGGACTGGGTATTTTAGCTGTGCGTGCCAAACGCTTATCTAAAAAAATGATTTGGTCAGCTGCAGAGGCATTAAGCAAACTATCTCCGAGTAAAACAGACCACCGTTTGCCGTTATTACCGTCGATTAATGATGCTCACGAGATCTCTAAATCTATTGCAAAATCAGTTGCAGAAGCTGCGCTCGCTGAAGGACTTGCCCAACATCATCCAGATCAAGAGCTCGCAGATCTGATCAATTCAATTTTTTGGGAGCCTCAATATTTACCGTTTCGCAAAAAGATCTAAATTGACTGAATGTCTGGATCATGAAGCTTTGCCTGATGAATAAAATCAGGCATAAGTGCTGTTAACCAACGAACCAATGGCGTAAATTCTCCGTAAAGAACGGATTTTCTTACATATTCTTTCTGATTTACCGAAGTCATATTCATCACCACAATCACCAGGGCAACTATAAAAATACCGCGGACAACACCAAATATCATCCCTAAAAGACGATCAGTACCACTTAATCCGGAACGCTGCATGATCAAACTTAAGCATACATTCACCAAGCCACCAGCCAACAATGTTGCAAATAAAATAATTACAAAACCAACAACAGTTTGTACTGAATGATCATCGATATACGGTTTCAACCATGGGCTCAGCAGATCTGAATAAGATAATCCCAGCCATATCGCCAGCCCCCAGACACCAAGAGAAATCAGCTCTTTAGAAAATCCTCGAAATAAGCCAGTTAAAGCTGACAAACCAATAACACCCAGAATGACATTATCAACCATATGCAAAATCATATTAACTCACTTGATTTTTGATAATAAAACCACTTAATTGCATATTTTTAGCTAATTTTTTTTGGAGCATTTGCGCGTCATTTCGCTGCGTCAACTGCCCGCCCACAACAACTTTATAGAGATCACCATATTTCTTGTAATCCGCTTGGTAGCCTTGACTTCGCAAACGTGCAACCAATACTTCTGCATTTTTTTGCTGAATAAAAGAAGCCAGCTGAACAACATACGCTCCTTGTAAACCTGGTTGCGTCTTAATTGGGTTAGATTTCACTAATTTAACCGGTTGCACCAAAGTTTTAGGTGTTTGTTTGGCAATAGGATTTGGCTTCGCATTTAAGATTTCTACTGGCGTCCCAGGTAATATTGTCACCTTTGGAATATCCATGGGAATATCCAGGCGCGCAACTTTGACTTCTTCAAAAATTGCTTTTTTTTCAACCACTGAAACCTTAGGGAATATAGGCTTAGGTGGCAACTTAACAGAAACACTAATATTTTCGGCGAAACGCTGATTCGATTTTTTTATCATCGCTGGAACAAAAATAATCGCAATGGATACAAGAACTAAAACACCAGTTACTCGATGTTTAATACGCTCATCTATTGCTATTTTCATGAGTTTCATCATTCCCCCC
>CAMDJY010000123.1 GCA_945901145.1 Legionella genomosp. 1
CCCAAACAATCGTAACAGGGATTAATACTTTCCATCCCAGACGCATCAGCTGATCATAGCGATAACGTGGGAAGGTAGCCCTAATCCATATATATGCAAACAGAAAAAATGAGGTTTTAATCCCTAGCCAAATATAGCCTGGAATAAAAGAAAATAAATTATTTAATAAAGGGATGCCTTCGAACGGCGACAACCAACCACCTAAAAATAATAAAGACAATAAGATTGAAATCATCACCATGCTGGCATATTCAGCTAAGAAAAACAGTGTAAAGCCAACCCCTGAATACTCTACATGAAACCCGGCAACAATTTCAGACTCACCCTCTGCCAAATCGAATGGCGCCCGATTGGTTTCGGCAATACCAGCTATCCAAAAAATAATAAACAGTGGCAGCAATGGCAAACACCACCAATGCCATATACCGCCACGCTGTGATAGCACGATGTCTGAAAGATTCATACTGCCTGCAGCCAGCAACACGCCGACTAAGGCAAAGCCCATAGCAATTTCATAAGAGACTGTCTGTGCGGCACTTCGCAATGAACCAAGCATTGCATATTTTGAATTAGATGCCCAGCCTGCAATCAACACGCCATACACGCCTAAGGAACTCATGGCAAATAAGTATAATACCGCCGCATTCATATTCGACAGCACAATACCTTCGCTAAACGGAATCACTGCCCATCCAGCTAAAGACGGAATCAGTGAGAATAATGGCGCAATAATAAATAAGTACCGATTTGAGCGCGTCGGAATAATAATTTCTTTGGAAATCAGTTTAATTAAGTCAGCAAACGGTTGCAGTAAGCCCATAAAGCCAACGCGGTTCGGCCCGATGCGCACTTGGATATAGCCAAGCACCTTACGCTCAGCGTAAATCAAATAGGCAACCACGAACAGTAGGGGAACTACAATCACTAGAATCTTAATGACGATCCAGAGTAATAGGCTAATATCTTGTAACATAAGGTACCTATCTAAGGCTTAATCGTTATTGCAGCAAAAGCATGACCCAAATCAACTGTCTCAGGCATGGCATTTGCAACCCAAACTACATCCGGTGCAATGCGCAGGTCTCGTTTAAGCGGTAATGTTATCTCAATATCGCCTTGAGATACAGTAGCGACCTCACCTAATTGAAACAAATCTGCAGTTTTGGGATGTATTCTAATGCAAGCAACATCAGCTGAGGCGCATCGCTGTAAAGGCATAGCATGTCTAACCATGGCATCCTGTCGGTATAATGGCCACTCGCCCAACCGAACTAATGTTTCTGAACAGAGCGGCAGTGCATCTGGATAAAAATAAGCGGCTTTTAGTGGCGATGAGCCTGCGAGCTGATGATTTACCTCAGTGAGTACCTCTTCTGTTGAAGAAAAATCAAAGCCCGACAAATGCAGCAAGTTACCTAAGACCCGCAGTATTTTCCATGCTGGGCGTGCTTCACCCGGAGGAGAAATCGCGCCCTGAACAGTCTGCCAAAGATGATCGATATTAATATAAGTTCCCGAAGTCTCAGCATAGAGCCCCATCGGCAATATGACATTGGCATATTCATAGATTGCATCGTGTTGAAATGCGGACAATACAACTACAAATTCCGCGGCAAGCATTGATTGGCGCGTATGATAAGGATTTGAAAAATCAAAATCAGGCTCTGCCCCCATTAAAAAATAGCCTTTGAGTTTTGCATCAATTGCAGCGCGGACTGAATGACCTGGGGTCTCAACGGCTTTACCGCCGGCGATACGATGCGGCACCATGCCAGCAAGCCAGGCTCCGGCACTATTTGAACCTGTGGTTAATCTTAAATGACGGGCCCCAGAGAGCGTTGTGATCCAATGAATCAATGTTCGTAATAATGCTGCTTGCGGATGATTTTCAATGAGTGCACCGGTAATCACAACAGCAGTGGGTTTTCTCAACGCCGCTGCAATTGTTTTTACTGTAAAGCTTGGCTGCAGACCGATTAATAAAGCTTGAAGCTCTTCTGGAATTTCAATAGTTTCATCAATCAGCGCCGCGAGCAAACAGGCAAGCTGTAATGGGAAATCTTGTGGAGAAATCAATAAGCTTTCCTGAAGCGGAACAAATAAATCCTCTTGCGCAGGATTCATGGCATAAATACGCCCACCATTTTTTTGTGCCTTACGCAGGCGCACCCCAGCAAGTGGTACTTCTCGGGTGAGCTGACACCCCAAAATCAATATTTCCTCTTGGTTTTCCAGCATCGCATATGGAATAGTACTCGTTGGCATCAAAGGCTGATAGACTTCATCTCGAAAATCGGTTTGCTGTAGGCGATGATCGATATTCTGGACGTTGAGCGCACGCATGATTTTTTGCAACAAATAATATTCTTCAATACTAGAATTAGCCGTCGCCAAAGCCGCAAACTGCTCTGGACCATGCACATCAATTACCCGTGAGATGCCTTCTGCCGCAAACGCTAATGCCGTTTGCCAATCGACTGTTTTCCATTGACCATTTTGTTTAATCATAGGAGATGTCGCACGTTGTTGACTATTCAGGCCTAAATAGCTAAAACGATCTCTATCTGAAAGCCACATTTCATTTAAGCCATCATGTTCTCTAGGAACAACACGCATTAACTGGTTGCGCCGCGTATGAAAATGGACATTGGAGCCTAGACAATCATGTAAGGCAATCCCATCATGTTGTGTCATTTCCCAAGATCGGGCGGTATAGCGATAAGGTTTTGAGGTCAAAGCGCCAACTGGACATAAATCTATAATATTGCCTGAAATTTCAGACACCATACTGTGTTCAACATAAGTACCAATTTGCGTTGCTTCGCCGCGCCCAATGCCACCTAATTCACGAAGACCCGCTATTTCATCACCAAAACGAACACACCGCGTGCAATGAATACAGCGCGTCATCTCAGTTTCAATCAACGTCCCCAGATTATCATCTGCAACCGAGCGCTTGGTTTCTTCATAAGTTGTGTGCGAATGACCGTAACCCATAGAAACATCTTGCAATTCACATTCCCCGCCCTGATCGCAAATAGGGCAATCAAGTGGATGATTTATCAGCAAAAAGTCCATGACAGCTTGCTGAGAATGGATTGCAGCCGGCGATTGTGTAAAAACTTTCATGCCATCTGTAATTGGCGTGGCACAGGCCGGTAGCGTTTTTCGTGAGCCTTCAACTTCAACTAAGCACATCCGACAATTTGCCGCAATGGATAGTTTTTTATGATAACAAAATCGCGGAATATGAATATTCGCTTCATCCGCGACTTCGATGATCATTTTGCCATTCTCGGCCTCAAATTTGTTACCGTTGATTTCAATGGTTGCCATTGTTTATAACCTTTGAACGTTTATGCTGAATAAAGTGATCAAATTCTGCATAAAAATGTTTAACGAAACTTTGAACAGGCCATGCGGCTGCTTCTCCAAGTGCACAAATTGTACGTCCTTCGATGTTATCAGCGACATTGACGAGTTTTTCTATATCACCTGGTTCACCATGTCCAGAAATAATGCGATGCAGCAAACGAACCAACCATCCTGTGCCCTCACGACATGGCGTACATTGACCGCAGGACTCTTCCATATAAAATTCTGAGATACGGTAAAGCGCATCAACCATGCAAGTTGTCTCGTCCATGATAATTACAGCGCCTGAACCAAGACCGGAACCGGCTTTTTGAATACTGTCATAGTCCATATCTAATGTCATCATGATATCGCCAGGAATCACCGGCATCGACGTTCCTCCGGGGATCACAGCTTTAAGACGTCGGCCATGGAGCATCCCGCCTGCTAATTCTAAAAGCGTTTTAAACGGCGTGCCGAGGGGAATTTCAATATTCAGAGGCTTATTCACATGTCCGCTAACACTGAAGCACTTAGTGCCACCATTATTAGGCTTACCTAAACCTAGGAACCAATCTCCGCCTTTTTCTAAAATTACTGGTACAGATGCAAAGGTTTCAGTATTGTTAATCGTCGTCGGTTGACCATACAAGCCAAAATTTGCTGGAAAAGGCGGCTTAAATCTCGGCATGCCTTTTTTACCTTCTAGCGAATTCAACAAAGCAGTTTCTTCGCCACAAATGTAGGCCCCAGCGCCGAGGTGGTTGAATAAATCAAAATCAATACCTGAATCTTGAATATTTTTACCCAAAAGACCAGCAGCATATGCTTCTTGAAGTGCCACTTCAACGCGCTCAAAAGGTTGCCAAAATTCACCGCGAATATAGTTATAACCGACGGTAGCACCCATCACATAACCGGCTATTGTCATGCCTTCAATCAACTGGTGTGGATTATATCTTAAAATATCACGGTCTTTACAAGTTCCGGGTTCGCCTTCGTCTGAGTTGCAGACCACGTATTTTTGAACCGGCGTATTACGGTTCATAAAACTCCATTTAAGCCCGGTTGGAAAGCCAGCGCCACCGCGGCCACGTAGTGCCGATTTTTTAAGCTCTTCGATAATATCTTTTGGTGGCGTTTTTTCAGCTAAGATTCGCCGCCAAGTGCTATATCCACCAATGCCCTCATACGTAGCCAAAGCCCAGGACTCTGGCAGATGAAGTGTTCGATAACACACCTGATTTAATTCAACCATAACACATAACCCTTATATTACTGGTATATTACTGATACTGCTCAAGTACTGCGTCTAAAGCATCGACCGTTAAGTTTTCATGATATGTTTTATCAATCTGCATCATCGGTGCATAGACACAGGCCCCCAAGCATTCAACACTGCGTAAAGTAAACCGTCCATCTGTTGTCGTCTGACCGAGTGTGACATCCAGCTTTTGCTCTAATGCAGTAACAATTTCAGCGCAATTGCGTAATTTACATGAAATATTAGTACAGACAGAAATAATATGCTTACCAGTTGGCTTGGTTTCATACATCGTGTAAAACGATGCGACTTCATAGACAGAAACAGGCGCCATGTCCAAATATTCGGCAACAGCGTCCATCTGATCTCTCGTCAAATAGCCATGGTGCTCCTGAACAATCATCAGCGCTTGCATCACAGCAGAGCGTTTTTGATCAGCAGGATACTTGTTAATCCAATCATCAATATCGGCTAACTCTTTTGGTGTGACATATTGACTAAGTTTTTGAGCTAAATCAGACATACTTGAGACCTTTGTTCTATTAGTTACCGATAATTAACGATCAATTTCACCGAATACGATATCTTGACTCGCAAGAATTGCAACACCATCGGCTAACATATGTCCACG
>CAMDJY010000124.1 GCA_945901145.1 Legionella genomosp. 1
GATTCTTCGCGGCAAGCAATCGAAAAAAAATTATCAATTTAATTTGCTGTCTCATCTTAAAATTGATATGAAACGTGTCGCAGACATCGTGAAAGAAAGATGCGAGTTTGAAGATCCCAAAGTCATTCAAGAGCGTTTTGGTCTAAGTATCGGTGGTATTCCACCTTGGGGGCCATTATTAAATCTTGAGACGTATTATGACTCCAGCATATTAAGTGCCGAGCGTGTGGGGTTTCATGCGGGGCTCGCCACAGAACTGATGACTATGCCGTCGGTTGATTTAGTAGCTTTGGTTGAACCTATCGTGACTGAATTTTCTCAATCTTAGGTCAGGTAAGAAGTTGGTTTATTTTATGATAGATTGCTCTTAACATACCGGTAAATTATTAACCTTGAGTTTATATTTTAAAGGAAAGCGTGTGTATTACTATGATACGAAAACCCAGGGGCTGGCTATCTGCATTACGTCTACCAAAAAGAAAACCCTTCTTTGTCTATCGCAAAATTGATGGAAGACCAGAGCGCATAAAATTAGAACGATTCTCAGGAATGTCTATTGAGCAAGCGCGTGGAAGAGCTAGTGAAATTAATGCTGCCATTGCCAGAGAAGAAAATCCTGCCCAAGTACGACGCGCAGGCATAGAAGAACTTACCCTTGAAGAACTATTTGAAAGCTTCATAAAACTCCATGCTCAAAAACATAAATCATCATGGAAAGCAGATATCAAACAATTTGATCGTCATTTATCTAGCTGGAAGAAAAGAAAGCTCTCATCAATTAGGAAAATTGATATTCATAAACTACACCAGGACATTGGCAATTCAAATGGCCAATATACAGCAAATAGATTGCTTGCCTTATTAAGCAGTGTATTTAACCAAGCATATTGCTGAGGACTTTGAAGTTGGCAAATAGATTGAATATTGTAGCTTTTTAGGCTATGATTGAAGCTTAATTGGCTTCGTTTGAAAATTATGTTAGAAACTTCAATATTGTTTTCTGAGTATAGGCGTCGGGTGCTTGGGCTTTTATTGCTTCATCCAGATGAGCGTTATCATGTCCGAGAGATCGCGCGGTTAACAAATACTACTGCAGGCACACTTCATCGAGAACTATCCAAGCTTGCAAAATCTAACGTACTTTTACGCGAGCTCAGTGGTAATCAGGTTTACTACCAAGCCAATCGCAATTTCTTCATTTACACCGAGCTTGCCAGCATTTTGAAAAAAACATCTGGCTTGGTAGATGTTTTGTTTGATTCTTTAGCATCATTAGCTGAGAAAATTGAAGTGGCTTTTGTTTTTGGTTCGGTGGCAAAAGGAACTGAAAACTTGGGATCTGATATTGATGTGCTTGTTATTGGTGACATTGATTTTACAGAAATAGTAACTGCTCTTTATTCTGCTCAATCCAGTTTAGGACGAGAAATTAATCCTAAAGTATATTCCAGAGAACAATGGAAGACATGTTTACAAAAACAAGACCTTTTCACTCAGGAGGTTTTAAATAATCCTAAATTATTTATTATGGGGACTGAATGTGACTTTAGATAACTTAATTGGCATCAGCCTAGAAAAAATAACACCTAATCAGGATGCAATAAATCGGCTTTTACATGCTGCTGAACGCAATATTGTGGATTCAAAAATTGACTTGGTCAGCACAGAAAATCGCTTTGATGCTGCCTACAAAGCAATTATGCAATTAGCAAATGCAGCACTGCAAGCTCATGGATATCGGACCTTAACTTCTAAGCCAGGCCATCATCAAACTATGATCCAGTTATTGCCTCAAACTTTAGGTACTGATAAAAAAACCGTAATTATACTGGATGCTATGCGTAAACAACGCAATATTGCGGATTATTCTGGGGATATTATTCCTGAGGGTACATTAAAATAACCTGTATTGCTAACGCAGAAGCATTGTTAAAAGATTTTAAAGAATGGCTGAGAATTAATGTTGGAAAGCAACTTTGATGTGAAGCAACAACTCAAAGATATAAATGGAGTCAGTCTGGATTGATTTCATTGCAGCTGATCTGACCACCAACTGCCACCGAGTGCTTGATATAAGGCAACGGTATCTGACAATCGACTGGCTTGGCTTTGAATCAAGTTCATTTGTGCTTGTCGATACCGTTGTTGATAGGTGGATAGAATAAAAATATTAATATCACCGGCACGCCATTGTTTGCGCGATATGTTTAGCGTTTTTAACGCAGCTCGTGCCGCTGCATCTGCGGTTTGCAGTTCTAAAGCATCTTGGCGAATTGCGTTCAAGGTGTCAGCGACGTTTTGAAAGGCATGAATCACGGTAGATCGATATAAGTCAGCTGCTTGATGATAATACGCTTCTGCAGCGCGCTGGTGGTGTAAACGTGTTCCGGCATCATAAATAGGTTGGGTTATGATGCCCGCCAGTGACCAAAAAAGAGTGTCACCAGAAAATAACGTATTAAGATTGGCCGTTGTGGTGCCGGCGTTGGTAAATCCAAAATTGAAATTAGGTAAGCGATTAGCAACCGCAACACCAATTAGAGCGTTGGCTGATTTCATCTGTTCTTCTGCTGCACGAATATCTGGTCGATGTTCAAGGAGTGTCGATGGAATCGATAGGGGCAGATCTTTGGGTAATTGCAAAGATGAAAAGCGAAATTCAGGGGTATGTTTGTCGTGTGGTAGACGGCCGGTTAAAGCATTTAATAAATTTCTTTGCATGATGAGCTGTTTTTTTAAAATTGGTAGAGTTGCTTTAGCCGCTGCTAATGTTGCTTCTTCTGTCGCAATGTCTGCTTCAGATGCGTCACCAAATTTGTAGCGACTTTGCGTTAATATTAATATCTTTTCTTCGTTGTGAATAATGTCTTTAGTGGTTTGTATTTGTTCGCGTAGCGCTGCTTCTTGAATCGCGGCATTGACGACGTTGGCTGCAAGACTGAGATATGTTGCTTGCAGTTGTAGCTGTTGATAATTTGCTTGTGCAATGAGAGACTCTTCATGTCTGCGATTGCCACCAAAGACATCAGGGTTATAAGTTAAATAAAGTTGACCTGTGTATAGTGCATAATCATATTGGTTTGAAGCCAGAACACTTGTTAATATCTTTGCGGTTTGTTGCTTACTGGGTATCCCTGAAAAACCAATAAAAGGAAAATAAATGCCTTGAAATGCAAGAATTTCCTCTTTCGCTGCGCGTAGCGATGCTTTTGCGGCGCCAATATCAGGATTATGTTGAAAACTAGCTAAGATTAAAGCATTTAATGCTTTGGAATGAAAAATTTTCCACCATTGAGCAGGTATTTCCTGCTGTGGATTGAAATGTTGTGCTGCACCAAAAGTCGTTTCAGGGGTCCCTTGGGTTGATAAATCTTTTTGGTCAGCAAGAGTTTTGGGCGTATTGACTTGGGGTCTGGAATATTGAGGGCCGACCACACAACTGCTGATAAGACCCAACCCCAAAAAACAGAATGCTTTTACATAACCGCGAAGAATCATCGTGATTCCCTACGTTCAATAGCTTGTTCAATCATAAAATAATAAGTCGGTAAAATGAATAAAGTCAGCAAGGTTGAAATTAAGAGTCCACCAACAACAACTGTAGCTAAACCGCGCTGTACATCGGTACCAACGCCAGTGGCTAAGGCTGCGGGCAGCATGCCAAACGAGGCGACAGTTGCGGTCATTAACACAGGTCTTAAGCGTTCAACTGCACCTGCTATGATGGATTCACTCAGTGATTCTGTGCTAGCGCGTAGGCGTTTAATATTGGAAATCATGATAATCCCATTTTGTACAGATACCCCGAACAGGGCAATAAAGCCGACGGCAGTTGCAACATTGAGCGTTTGACCTGTTAAATGCAGCGTGATAAGCCCGCCGAGCGTTGCCATGGGCACTACGCCTAAAATTAAAAATACATGTCTTAATTTTTGAAATTCGACAAACAATAAAATTGACATAATAATTAGCACAATAAATAAAATGTACGCAAGTCGTTTTTGCGCGCGTTGCTGGCTTTCAAATTGTCCGGCCCATTCTAAACGAAACTTTTGTTGATCAAATTGCACTGAATCTTGGATCCGCTCTTGCGCTTCCTTAAGATAGGAACTTAAATCGCGGCCACGATTATCGATGCGTATAGCAATCATGCGTTGACTGCCTTCGTGGGCGATATTGCTTTCTCCTGTGTGATACTCGATGGTAGCAAGTTCAGAAAGTAATATATTGGCACCAGATCCGCTTTTAACAAAAAGATTACCAATGGCTTCTGTGCTTTTTTTGTTATCCTTGGGAAAAGACGCAGTGACATTGTAAATACGTTTATCGATATACATGATAGTAATAGGGGTGCCACTTAAGCCTGTTTGGATAATATTGCTGATGTCATTCATTTGAATGCCATAGCGCGCAATCTTTTTGCGATCGATGTGAATTCTGATTTGTGGTAATGGTGGTTCTTGAAAAATAGAGACTGAAGCGGTGCCACGGATGGTTTTTAGAATATTAACGATTTGATTGCCAATTCGACGGCACTCTGTTAAATCATCACCATAAACTCGTAATGCTAACGGGCTGTGTGCACCGCCAATGGCATCATTGACGTTATCAATGATGGGTTGACTAATGCCAATGGTAAAGCCAGGCATGGTTGAAAATTCCTGATTAAGCTTGGTTATAAAATCTGTTTTTGTTTCTCCTTTGGGCCATTGTGTATAAGGTTTTAAGCCAACGGGAACTTCGATATGTGACGGTGTCCAGGGATCTGTGCCTTGATCACTGCGCCCAAGTTGAGTCACGACGTAAGAGATTTCTGGATGTTTAAGTAATCTTTGCCTGAGTTCGCTTGCCATATCATTGGCTTTTTCTAGGGATAACCCCGTTGGCATATGTACTTGTAGCCATAACGCGCCTTCATCAAGTTCAGGTAAAAACTCCCGTCCAGCAGTTAATCCAAGTATCATCACCCCCCCTAAGACAATCAAACCAATGGCACAAGCCAGACTTGGATAGTTAAGAAAATGATTTAAAAGTACCCGGTACTGATTGGTTAACCAACTTAAGGGCCGATTATGAAAAATCTTTTGGGGTTTGCGCAATGCGGTGTAAGCCAAGCCTGGAATGATGGTGATGGCACAAATTAATGCACCCATGAGTGCGTAGGAGACAGTGTAGGCCATAGGTTTAAATAATTTACCTTC
>CAMDJY010000125.1 GCA_945901145.1 Legionella genomosp. 1
TGTGAACCGCACCAGGTTGCTTATTATTTGCGGGAATTGGCGACAGCGCTACATGCTTACTACAATGCAGTACCTTTATTGTGTGAAGACGCGGCATTACGCTCTGCACGTTTATGTTTGCTGATTGCCGTGAGACAAGTCTTGCGTAATGGGATGCGTATATTAGGTGTTTCAACTCCTGAGAGTATGTAATGAAAAAGTATGAGATAAATCAACGTCGAACCCAGAAAAAGCACTGTGGATTTCTAAAGCATGTTTTATTGGTCAGCTGTTCATTCATTGCAGGTTATGCCTCTGCCACATGGTATGATTTTTCAAAATTAAGCCAGTGGGTGCATGAGCATGTTCTTACGACTAAGTCGACAGCTTTACCACCAGCAGCTGTTAAAGAAGCTGAATTACCTAAGCCAAAATTTGAGTTTTACACCTTACTTACCAAAGATTCGCGTCCAGGCGTTGTGGTGACCACGCCATCTCCAGAACCAAAAGTGGCGCAACCGAACGTATCTATTGAGATGAATACGCCGAGTGTGGCACGTACAGAATCTGCGTTACCCACTGCAAATCGTGATGCTTTCGTGGTCCAGCTTGCCTCATTTAGGCAAATTAAAGACGCTGAGCGGATGCGTGCTGCTTTATCGATGAAAGGCTTTGCCGTAAATCTCGTTGAAATCAATCAACAAAATACCCTATGGTACCGGGTGGTTTTAGGGCCATTTACCTCTCGAGCCGATGCACAACGGATACAAAGTGCAGTTCTGCGCAGTGAACGTATTAATGGCATGATTCGAAAAATGGATGTTTAGATCATGTCCGTGACTTATCATTATGATGTTCCAGATGTGATGTGTGGCAGTTGCTCTGGAACCATAGAAAGAGCGTTACGAGCATCCTCAATGTTTCGTTTAATACCACTCGGTGTTGACCCTATTGAAAAGACACTGACTATTACGTTTGAAGAGGATCAACTGAGTTATTTAGAAGCACGTGATTTAATCAATGCCGTGATTCAAGAGGTTGGATTTAATTGTGTTGCAAAAACCTTGAAACAAGGTGTACGTGTTTCTAACTCTCAATTTTCTCATTATTTTAAGGCAGCTCTAGGCATAGGCTTAGGTGCTTTGTTATTAATTCTGTCTTTTGTTGTCCAACCGTTGCCTTTTATTGGTATGGCAGTGATTGCGGCGTTTAGTGTGCCTCTGAGTATTTTTTTAGGTTTAGAATCTTATCAACGAGCCTGGAAAAAATTGAAAAATGCATCACTAACTATGGATACTTTATTTTCCATGAGTAGTTTAACGATTTTAATCGTTTCGACGGCTGCGTTTTTTTTCACAAGCTTACCGATGATGTATGAAGCGGGTTTATTAATTTTTGGATTTCGGCATTTAGGACTTGCCATTGAGCATGCTTTTAAGCGCACATCGATTGCCACAGCGCGTTTTCAAGATGATGCACCAAAAAATGTCTTGAGACGTCATGCTGGTAAGATCTCTTCAGTGCCTTTAGCATCCATTCAAAAAAAAGATCAGCTTATTTTGACGCAAGGTTCCATCTTACCTGTTGATGGTTTTTTTGAAGAGGATGAAGGCCTAATTTGTGATCGCATCATCACCGGTTCCAGCCAGCCACGTCGGATTGTTCGTGGTGAGCAGTTATATGCAGGTACAGTCATTATACAGGCGAAGCGAAAACTTAATTTTCGAGCAACAGCTGCAGCAATCGATTCGCACTTGGTGCGTTTAGACACTAAAATTGCACGCGCCAAACTTGAAAAAACGGAACTAGAGACTGTCACGCATCGCATTCTTCAATACTTTATTCCAGTTGTCTTGAGTTTAGCAATAATCTCGGGTGTATTGATTGGCTGTTTTTTTTCAGTTGCCTTGGGTATTCAATGTGCTGTATCCCTTTTGGTTTCTGCGTGCCCTTGTACACTCGGATTAATTACGCCGCTTGCGGTAAAAATTGGCATGAAAAAAGCGGCCGATGCTGGTGTGGTTTATAACAGTGCGAAGCATCTTGAAGCAACACAGGGTGTTCAAGTTGTTGTATTTGATTTAAACGGTACCTTGACTTATGGTGAGCCTAAAGTTGTTCAATACCGAGCTTTAAAAAATTCAGCAATGAGCGACCAAGAATTATTAGGGTTACTCGCACATTTTGAAGCGGATTCCCCGCATCCAATCGCCAAAGCAATTTGTGCAAAAGCACATTCACAACGTATTAAACCTTCTAATTCGCCAGTATCTGTGCAAATGACTAACCACGCAGGTCTTGTAGTGCAATGGGAAAAGCATACCTACACGCTTGGTGGTGAGACCTTCATGCTAAAACGCGGTATTAAGCCCCAAGATCTTGAAGCTATTCAAAACATCATAAAACCTAAGCATGGAGATCGCGTGGTGTATCTGGCGCGTGGTTCTCAACTCATGGGTTATGTCGTCTTGCATGATCTGCTGCGTGAGCATGCGCATGCTGTAGTTTCTGAGCTTGAGTCTTATTTATGTACGGGTTCAGATAAAAAAACCGCACTTGCTCATGCGCGTGTCTTAGGGATTCCGGAGCAGCATGTTCGGGCGAATTGTGTCAGCCATGCGCCAGCAGATTCTCGTTTATCTAAAAAGAATTTCATCGATGCGTTAAAGAAACAAGGGTATCGGGTTGCTGTTGTGGGAGATGGTGCGAATGATGCAGAAATGATCGCTGCTGCTGATGTTGGTTTTGCGCTTTCCGTGGGTGCTGATGAGCATACTCGCCAACAAGCTGCTGCTGTGATTCATGGACATAGTTTATTACCAGTTCTTCATGGGTTTAAGATTGCCCGTCAAACGGTTACGAATATTAAGCAAAATTTATTATTTAGTTTGTTTTATAATATAGCAACAGTTATGGTCACATGTGGCTTGTTATTATCATGGGGGATTGTATTAAATCCTGCGGTAGGTGCTGCATTGATGATTGTACAAACTAGTTTAATTTTACTTAATGTTGTTCGGTTTGCAAATCAGCGTCTTGCAACCGACCAAAAATCTTCTGAACCAGCCCCGGCCATTAATTCACAAACAAAGATGCTTGCACTTATCCCAAAAATAAAACCTAAAGTGGGTTTGAATTTACAATCAAGTTCAACGCCAAAAACGATTTCTAAAGATAAAAATGATATTGTAAAAATAGATGAACAATCAAAGCTAACGACAAATCCTCACACTGATATTACCAGCATTCGCAATGGCATGCGGTTTGCTGATGCGTAATGTGAGCGAGGAGATATTGGGTAATAATTTTTTAATAAACGCAGCTACTGCTTCTGCTGCGGTTTCAATAAGTGCGAAATGATTGGTTTCAAAAAAAGTTGTTATTTCACGACATAGAAAATCATAATCAATAGTATTTTCTAAACGATCATGGCAGCGCGTGCAGTCAATTGGCAGGGTAATATCTAAGACTAGATCTTGCAGTATGCGCTGTTCCCATGCGTGAACACCGATTTTTGCCCTAATTTTTAAAGCGGAAATTTCTAAAATATCCATGATCACCATAGTTAAATTGGTTATATTTGATCTTGTTGGGTGAATGAATGTAGCAGATTTTATGCTAGAATGAATACTCAATTTTTACTGATTTGTGATTTATGCACGATGTAGCTGATTCCCTGTTCATTCGTAGTTTAAAGCGTTTACCGGTTGAACGTACTCCGGTGTGGATGATGCGCCAAGCGGGTCGTTATTTACCTGAATATCGCCAAACTAGGCAGCAAGCAGGTAGTTTTTTAGCTTTATGCAAAAACCCAGAACTTGCCTGTGAAGTGACTTTGCAACCATTGCGACGTTATGCTTTAGATGCGGCCATTGTATTTTCAGATATTTTAACGATTCCGGATGCAATGGGGCTTGGACTGGCTTTTGTTGAAGGCGAGGGACCTAGCTTTTCTAAGCCGATTCGCGATCGCGCGATGATAGAACGATTGACCGTCCCTGATGCAGAGACTGACTTAGCTTATGTGATGCAAGCAATAAAATTAATTCGTCGAGAACTACCCAAAGCGATGCCGTTGATTGGCTTTGCTGGCAGCCCTTGGACTTTAGCTTGTTATATGATTGAGGGAGAGAGTAGTCGAGATTTTAAACGTGCGTTGACTTTGATGTATAACGATCCTGATGCCATGCATCAGTTATTAATCAAATTAACAACAGCGCTTGCGAACTACTTAGAAGCACAGATCCAAGCAGGTGCTGATGCACTGATGATTTTTGATACCTGGGGGGGGATTTTAACGACTCCTAATTTTGGGCGTTTTTCTTGCGATTATTTAGCGCAAATTGTTTCTTCTTTGAAAAATAAATATCCTGAGACTCCATTGATTTTATTTACTAAGGGCGGCGGGCAATGGTTATCGCGTTTAGCCGCAACCCAATGCGATGCATTAGGCCTGGATTGGACCTGCGATTTGCATACTGCAAGAAATCAAGTTGGACATCAAGTTGCTTTACAAGGCAATCTTGATCCAACGGTGTTGTTGGCGGCTCCAGAATGTATACGGACACATGTTGATGAAGTATTGACATCGTATGGGTATGGGTCGGGCCATATTTTTAATTTAGGCCATGGCATTACACCGGATGTTCCGCCTGAGCATGCCAAGATTATGATTGATGCTGTGCATGAGCTGAGCCCAAGGTTTCATCAGAAACCATGAAAATAATAATCATTTCCCCTTGATTTCTTAGTGAATGCCCCAATATCTGACTTCAACGCTTAAGAATTAATGATTGAAGGAGTGTTTATATGAGTGATAAAACACAGAAAGATTGGAAAAAATTTAAAGAAGATCATGTACATTTAGATGATGAGCAATCTTCATCTGGTGAAGGCGATGTCGGCGATACTGGCGATGTTGGAGAAACTGATGCTGGCGCTGCTTTAGATTATCCTTCTTATCAAACTTTAGAAGAAAAATTAACGCTTGCTGAGCAAAAAGCCCATGAAAATTGGGAAAAATTGGTTCGTTCCGTGGCAGAAGTAGATAATATTAGACGTCGTGCAGAACGCGATATTGCGAACGCACATCGGTTTGCCTTAGAGAAATTTGTGAATACTTTACTTCCGGTGACTGATAGTTTGGAACAAGC
>CAMDJY010000126.1 GCA_945901145.1 Legionella genomosp. 1
AAAAGAATTAAAACAGGACAGTCCTTTTCTGAAGCTGAAATCAAAGGAGGAATGATTGAAGCTTTGCGTCGTGATCAAGCGACCGATCGGAAAATAACTCGTATTACGATTGCACCTCATACTTTTAATCAGCGTCTCACTACCATACGTCAATTCATTAGTTGGTGCTTTGATATGCACCTTAGCTCATTACCATTATCTGATCAAAGCTATGAGCGAATTCGAGAACAACAAAAAAGATTTTTAAAATGGTTAGACAGTTCCTTTATTAATGCACCTCCAAGTAATAAAGGAAAAAATAAAGGATTGATAGATAAAGAGATATTCTTTCTCATTCATTGTCTAGATCCAGATAATCCAGAAGCCATAGGGCGCAACCCAGCAGTAAGATTTAGAAATTATATTTCCATTATGATCATGTTGTATTATGGATTACGGCCAGGTGAATTATTATGTCTCCAAGTGAGCGATATTGAGATAGGTGCAATTTCTAGTATTCGTGTTGTTCGAAGGCCACCCGACAAAAATGATCCTCGTAAACCAAGACCCCAAATAAAGCGGAATGGCCGAGTAATGCCAATTGATGATCCTTTGTTTGTAAGAAGACTAGATGAATATATTATGAATTGGCGAGATGTTTTAGAAAAAAATACTACCATTAATTCAGAATATTTAATTTTAAGTGATGAAGGTATTCCCCTTTCTCAATCAGCATTAACACAGTTTTTTCAAGGGATAAGAAATAGATTCCCAGAAAAATTACCGTCGCATTTAAGTGCCAAAGCTCTGCGCCATACTTTTTCTAGTGTAATGGAACGTACCTTACGCAATGCGGGCTTAGATGAAGATCGACGTAGACAAGCATTAGCAATATTAAGAGGTGATAGCAGCTTAGAATCACAATCAGTTTATATTGCTCAAGAAATTGAAGAACAAGCAAGTCAAGCGTTAAAAAGCTACCAGCGAGATTTGTTAAATTAAGGAACATATGTGAGCAGTTCAGTCTTAATCAGATTAATTGAAGAACATGAATGGGTTGATATACCACCTAAAATTACTACTAGAGAAGGTCATGCTATTGATACGTCTAGCAATCAATGGCATCTCCCCTATTCAATGAGAGCTCATGCCACTTTAGACTTTAACAACATCATTAATTCTTCCTTACGTTGGGTTACAAAAAGATATATTCAAGAAAAAATTCAAATAACATCCACTCATGCAGGCTATAGTAACTTTCAAGATATAAAACGTGAGTTTTTAAGATTTCAAAATGATTATGGTCTACTTGAAAACCTTAATAAGGTCGAAATAGAAAATAAGCTTATCTCAATAATTGAACATCGAATTTCATTAGCTAGGGAAAAACATCGGCTATGGGCTTTATACAGACCAATACAATGGTATATCTGGTGCGCTGAAAACTATCCAGAAATCGGCTTTTGCTCAGCTTATGCAATGGAATTAGATAGTATGATTCTTCCTGGGAATCCAAAAGGCGAAGCTGTACGGATGGAGGATCCAGATAGTGGTCCTCTTCATCGCTCACTAGAATTACCCCTCGTTATTAAAGCACTACGCGAAGACACCAGTAATGTGCATGAACACTTGCAACAAAAAGTAGCTGTTGCTCTTTCAGTTGCTCTTGGGCGCAATCCTGCAAATTTAGCCTATCTAAAAGAAACTGATTTTATCAATCTTACGCCTAACTCAGAAGAATCTTGTTATATGCTTAAAATGCCCCGGATTAAAAAACGACAATTGAATCCACGCGATGATTTCATGGAAGAATATCTAGCCCCTGACTTTGCAAAGTATGTTCAGGAGTTAATCGCAGCAAATCAAGCAATAAAGACTGTTATAAAAACTCAAAATGGAGACATTCAAATTGATAAGCCTCTTTTTATAAAAGTAAATAAAAATAAGGCTGCTTTATCAGCAGGACTTTTAAATGAAATTTTTAATATGCCTAGTGCTGAAATTAGCGAATTGATAAAAAAATTTTCTAAACGTCATAATATTATCTCCCCCTTAACTGGGGAAGTTTTATACTTATCTACTCGTCGTCTCAGATACACCTTAGCCACATGCCTTGCATCAGAGGGAGTTAGTAAACGTGAATTAGCACGAATACTTGATCATACCGATACTCAGCATGTACAAGTTTACTTTGAAGTAGCCGGTAATATTGTTGAGCATCTGGATAAAGCCAGCGCCAAAGGTTTTGCAAAGTATCTGGATTTTTTTAAAGGTCATATTATAGATAATGCAGATGAGGCTATTAATGGCCATAGGAATGATAAGCATCTTTCATTCATCAATGAAACTAACCCTATAGATCAAACAGAGATTGGAGTTTGTGGAGAAAATAATATATGTCATCTAGATCCACCTTTCTCATGCTATCTTTGCCCAAAATTTCAACCATACCGACATGCTAATCACGAGCATGTGCTTGACTGCCTATTGAGTTCTCGCGATACAAGAATGAAAAAATACGAAAACGCACGGCTTGGTATTCAATTAGATGATGTAATATTCGCAGTTGCTCAAGTAGCCGAACAATGTAAAAGTGAGGCAAGCAATGGTTGACGGACGCTCAAAGCGAAAAGCTCGCATAATACCTTTCTTAAATGCATTAGAAAAAGATCGCGAAGCCAATTTGACTGCATTAATTGCTCTAGCAAGAAAATTAGAAATAGATGGTTTCGAATCGAAGAATTGGACCGATCCTATTTGGGCAGTTAAATCTGAACGGCTAAGAAAACAGTCGGGGAAAAATGCTCTTACTGCCTCGTTAATATTCAATTTTGCACCCAAAATTAGCAGCGATCCTTTACCCAATGATTGGGCTAACTTGATAAAAACATTAGCACTCCTGAGATTACATCGTAAAAACCAATCTATAACAAATCAAAGGATGTTTATTGCTGCAATTAGCTACGTTGCATATGAATCACTTAAACAAAAACAGCATATTTCTCAGCTAACCCCAGAAACACTTGACTTGGCTTGTCGATTAATTGCTTCACATTACAGTGAAGGGGCGGCTTACAACATGCATAAAGTTATTGGTGAATTTGCATCCCATTGCGATGTAAATGGTTTATGCAAAGTACATCTTAACTATAGATTTGCAGGAATGAAACGCCCTGCTAGCACTTCTGGTCTTGGATATAAACGTTTAGATGATCCTAATGTACTTGAGACTACCAATGATAAAATAATTTCACCTGAGGTGTTTCGTGTTATTGGTGAGCTATATCAAAATGTTCCAAGAGATCATAAATATCGATTTTATATCTTGGTGTTAGCTTTATTGTCGTGCTTGGGAAGACGGTTTAGTGAGATCGCTTTACTACCACATCAAAACATTAGAACCGACAATGAAGAACGAGTTTTCATTGAATATTTTCCTCGCAAGCAATCTCGTGGCGATACTTTTACCCCTCTTCGACGTCTATATCTTCCCACAGCAACAATACCAATAATCACTGAAATTCTATTGGAATTAGAAAAATGTTGTTTGTCAGCTCGAACAACCGCAGCAGAAATGCGACGAGCTAATGGCCCTGACTTAACCTTTTTAGCTCACATCCCTAACGATAAACAGCTTTATACTGATGATTTAGTCAAACTCGGCTTAAGCCCTACCTTGCTATCAGTTACAGGTTGGCTAAGAGAACAGGGTTATTCCTATCCGGATCACACCAAATTAACCAAGCAAAATACAAAACCTAGTCGCCCTATCTTATACACTACCAAAGAGGGCATAACTAAATATTGCCAGAGAGATTTTTCCCCAAATTACAACCAACCAATTCACATCGATCAAACTGGCAAAGAATATTATCTGGAAAATTTATTACTTGTAAGACACAGGGGATTATCATCAGGCGCTTACAGTTGCTGGATAGCAACGCAATGCACGCACTCCATGATGACCACATTTTTAAGATATCTTGAAGATCTTGTCGCCCAATATGCTTCATCCTCAATTAACTCCAGCTTTACTTGTCATCACTTCCGCCATACCTTAAATACCCTCTTAGATGAAGGAGGATTAAGTGATCTCCTACAAACTGAATGGTTTGGTAGAAAAAATCCACGCGATACAAAAGCTTATCAGCATACAAGCCGCGAAAAACGAGCATTACTGCTTCGTGAAGATATTAAAAAAGGACGAGTAGGCGGACAAATTGTTGATAAACTCAAATCTATCCCTGTCACTGTACAAGACGCTTTTCTTAAGGCCAGAATTAATGCCGTACATGATGTAGGCTCAGGCATTTGTGTACATAACTTCGTTCAAACGCCTTGTGAGCGCCATCTGCAATGTAGTGCTGATTGCAAAGATTATGTCTGGGTCAAAAATGATGAAGGTCGTGTTGATGATTTAAAACGACAATATTCTATGACTGTAATAGCGCGCGAAACTGCAGAAAAAAAATCAAAAGAGAAAAATGCTAAAAAAAGCATTGATTGGCTTACTCATAATGAGAAAAAATTAACAACTCTTTCCAAACAACTTACTGATAACAATATTTCTGAATTTGATCCTCATCAATACATAAAGGAGCTTGCTGATGAATAAGCGTTTTCGCAGAATGACCGATAGCGACGTTAAATCGATTATTAGTGATCTTGATCGTTGGGCAGCAGGTCAGCTTGGGTCTAAACTCACCTGGGCGGTACTTGAGGAACGTTTTGAATTTAGCCGCCAATCTCTACAAGCTAAAACAGAAATAAAAGCAGCTTATGATTACGCAAAAAAGTCACTTGCTGGCGGTTTAGTGAAAGGCAGAGAGCAAGCCGCTCAAGAAAACGAAGAACTTTTGCATGAAGTTCAGCGCCTAAAACTAGAAGTTGCCGAATATAAACGCAGGGAACATTTATGGCGCGAACGTTGGCAGCGCATTGCTTTTCATATACGGCAAAAAGGTTTACAAGTTCATGAAATAGACCAATCTGCGCCTGAAAATTCATTAACGGAACGAGAAACAAACAATATATTAAAGCTATTCGATAAAGATATACCGTCATCGGGAAGAATCTAAATAAGACCTAATAAAGGTAACGCATGAGCGCAAAAACTAATAAAACAATATCAGTCGCTGTTTTT
>CAMDJY010000127.1 GCA_945901145.1 Legionella genomosp. 1
AAAATATACATGAGGACATAAAGCTCGGTACTTAATGCTGTGAACAACCAGTAAATTGCATTAATAGACGGCAAAAGAATATAGCCGCCGCAGAGTATTGTGACGAGTGTTGCTTGTAGAATCAAAACTCGCGAGGCAATCCCATGTTGATTTAATCGATAGATCCATTGTGGCAAAAATCCATGGTTTGCTGCGAGCAGTAATCCTTTCGCCGGAGAAATAATCCAGTTAACCATTCCCCCAAGGCTCCCCAATAACAGCATTACAATAATCATAGGTAATAAAAATTTGAGATGATAGGTATTTAAAAAAGTAGTAAAAGCCTGCATGACGCCTTGTAATAAACTCATATCTTGTTGTGGCAAGACAAAGGCGACAGCGAGCGATCCAAAAATCATCGTGACAAGAATCAGTAACACTGAAAAAAACATTGCGCGTGGAAAATTACGTTGTGGGTGTTTAACATTGCGTACATGCACGGCGGCAAGCTCCATGCCTAGAAATGAGGTGACTATTGCGGTGAGTGAAGCCCAGGACTGACTTTCGCCCCAATGCGGTAGCAGCTGGTTTAAACTTAAATCAATGGCAATCGGGCGGCCTTGTGCAAGCCAGAGCATTGCTAATAAAATAAGTAATCCCATGGGGATAATCATCCCAAAAATTGCACAAAAGCTAGCAAAACGTGCTGAAGCTTTGAGTCCTTTTAAACCTAAAAGCGTCAAAGACCAAAAAACCCCTAAGGTGACACCAATTAAATAACTTTTTTGCAGAGCAAGTGCAGGATGAATAAGATAAGCTAAAGTTCCAGCAATAAATAAGAGAATCGTTGGATACCAGACCATGGTATTGACCCACTGCAACCAGATGGTAAAAAAAGCCATGGTTTCCCCAAAAGCTTGGTGTACCCAGCTGTAGACCCCACCTTCTTCTTCAGACCAAGTCGAAGAAAGTTCGGCAGCTACTAAAGCCACTGGAATTAAAAAAATGACTGAAGCGAATAAAAAGAAAAAAATGAGTTTTGAGCCGAATAAGGCCGTTGTCGGTAAATTACGAATGCTATCAATGGCTCCGGTGATTAAAAGAACAAGCGCTGCAACAGAAATTTTTTCAGAAGACCATGCCTGCATGAAGTTTCACCTAGTATTGATAAAAAAAGGTTCATTATAACGGAATTATCGTTATAAATGAATGAATCTCTTCACTTCATGGAGAATTTTGATAAACTCGTGGAGGGAAAGATAATAATTAAAATAATAATCAATGTTGATGGAGAATCTTATGAAACGTTTAGCCTTATTAGTTGCGACCAGTTTAATTGCTTTTGTTTTGACTGGATGTGGAGAGCCGGTTAATAAAAAAGAAACAAAAGTAACAACAGAAACGACAGAAACAACTAAGCCTGAAACAGCAGCTGAAGAAAAAGCAGTTGAACATACGCCAACTCAAGCAGAAACTGAAGGGGCATCAAGCCAAGAATAGTCCATTTTTACCGTGTTGAATCTCGCAAATTTTATTGCGAGATTCAAATCAATTAGATTTGATTTGATATGCAAATTGATGCAGTGATTACTTGGGTAGATGGCTCAGATCCCTCTCATGTCCAAAAACTTAAGTTTTTTTTAGAAAAACATGGTATTGAACCAAGAGAGGCTGCTTCCCCGACCCGGTTTAATGATTCTGGAGAAATTGAATATTGTCTTCGTGCAATTTTGCATTTTGCGCCTTGGATTCGACGTATCCACATAGTGACAGATCAACAAACACCCAAAATTATACAAAAATTACAGGATAGATCTTGTCTAAACAAGATCAACCTTGTTGATCATCGTGAAATTTTTAAAGGCTATGAGCATTGTTTGCCTACGTTTAATAGTATCAGTATTGAGTCAATGCTTTGGCGAATTCCTGAGTTAGCAGAGCATTTTATTTATTTCAATGATGATTGTTTTTTATTACGTCCAGTATTGCCAACGGATTTTTTTCGAGATGATATGCCCATATTAAGGGGCTTTTGGAAGAAACAAATCGATAAACAATGGCAAGCTTATTTGCGGCCTATTTGGCCTAAAAAAATTAGTTTACATCGTTCTACTCAAGAGCATGCGGCGCAGCTTGCTGGTGAGCAGCGTTACTTTTTTCACCTGCATCATGTGCCTTTTCCATTAAAAAAAACTGCATTTGAGCAATTTTTCAGGTCGCATCCGGACTTGCTTGAAGAAAATATTCGTCATCAGCTGCGGCACAAGACGCAGTTTATGCCTATGTCGCTTATTTACCATGCGCTGATAAAACAAAAAGCTGCAATTTTAGAGCATAGGCATCAAGAAATTATGATTCATGCTGCTCTGCATACAATGCGAAAAATTAAGGCACGTTTAAAATGCGCTGTTAAGGATTCTCGAATTCTTTTTGCCTGTATCCAAAGCTTAGATGAAGCAACATTTGATCGTAGTCAGCAGCTGCATGCTTGGCTTAAGCAACGAATTCCTGAGTGAGTAAGGCTTCTGAAAATGTGTTAAAGACATTTTTGGGACCAAGTAAATCAAGAATACCCGCTTTTTTTAATTTATTTTTAACCATAGGGTTCGCGCCAATCAGAATTACGCGAATATTGCGTTGGTGTAAATCAAGAATTACTTCTTCCAAAGCATTGATGCCGGTGATATCAATGAAGGGCACCCAACGTAATCGAATCACGAGAACCCGAGGGTCGGTGTGTGTGGATTGTAAGGCGCGTTCAAAGGTCTCAATGGCACCAAAGAAAAAAGGACCATCGACAGAATAGACTAATACATCGGCAGGTAAGGTGGATTCTTCTGCTTTAAAGTACTCAGAAAATAATTCAGCCGCAGTTTCTTGTGTGACATCAACGCTTTCTGCCATTTTTAAAAGAAAATGCAAAATGGCTAAAATCACGCCGATATTAACGGCAACCACTAAGTCTGCAAAAATTGTAAGCATAAAAGTTACAAATAAAACGGTAATATCTGAAATGGGTGCTCGTTTTATCATTTTGATCGCATGATGAACGTCGCTCATATTCCAGGCGACTATAAAAAGAATCGCAGCCAGTGCCGACAAAGGAATATTGGTGGCGAGTGGTGCTAAGAAAATGATGATCAAAACTAAAGTGAGTGCATGAATGATCCCAGCTAAAGGACTGGTTCCACCATTACGAATGCTAGTCGCTGTTCGTGCAATTGCTCCGGTTGCAGCAAATCCTCCAAATAAAGGTGCAACAATATTCGCCAGACCCTGGCCAATTAATTCTCGGTTGGAATGATGACGTGTCCCTGACATCCCATCAGCGACAACGGCAGACAAGAGTGATTCAATTGCGCCTAGCATGGCAATGGTGAAGGCGGGACCAATGAGTTCTAACACACGATCAATACTAAGCTCGGGCCAATGAGGTTGGGGCAGTCTTTGTGGGATGTCTCCAAATAGAGAGCCAATTGTTGCTATACCTGTAAAATGAAAATAACTTTGCAGCGCTGTGGCTAGAATCAATACGACCAGCGGTGCTGGGATGCGTTTAAAGCCAGGTATTTTATTGACATAAATTAAGATAAACAATGAAGCCAAGCCAATGCACGTGGTATTGATATCAAACTGTGGCAACACTTGGATTAAATGCCATAATTTTTCATGAAAATGGCTGCCAGTCACTTGCGGCAGTCCTAAAAAATAGCCCCATTGTCCAACCCAAATGACAATTGCAATGCCGGCAGTAAATCCAACAATCACGGGATCAGGAATAAATTTAATGACAGCACCCAGGCGGGCGATCCCAAACAGGCATAAAATAATACCGGCAAGTAAAGTAGCGATTTGCAAACCATCGATACCATATTTACTGGTGATGCCAGACAAGATGACAATAAATGCACCTGTTGGGCCTGCAATTTGTAATCGGCTGCCACCAAATATCGAGACGACTATACCGGCAACGATGGCGGTGTATAAGCCTTGCTCTGGTTTTACCCCGGATGCAATGGCAAAAGCCATCGCAAGTGGCAACGCCACAATGCCGACAATCACGCCTGCAATTAAATTTGGTAACCAGTGTTTTCTTTGAAACAGACCTGCACGATAAGATTCGAGAATAATATTCATAGTGGATATTCGCACTAATTGTTCACGCAAACATTGTCATATTATATGAGATGATTTTTAAAAAAGCCGTATCTGGTGTCAAATATAATTCACAACATTGTTTTTTGATTAAAAATAAACTATAGTGATTTTATTTTGCAATATAGAAGCTTTATGTTTAAGCAATTTATCCTTATTTTATTCTTATTATGCTCTGTGAGTGATTTTTATGCGGCTGCTATTCCAGTTTATTTAGGTGATGAAATTGTCTGGATTAAAAAACAAAACCATGGCCCTGGAAAGGCATTTATTCATTTGCATCAGAATGAAAAAACCGCCTTAAAAGCCGCGTATGCTGTGGTCCAAAAACAAGGGGGCAGCGTGATGACTTTGGTACATCACGGTGGCCGTAATATTGTATTTCGTTTAAATCATCAACGTTATGAATTTGATCCTAATCGGATTTTTACAAAAGCCGGAATTAAACAAACGCTCAAGCGCCATGGTTCCTATTCGCAAGCTGCTCATCAACAGGTGCATCAGTTAGCGACTCATATTAAAGCACTATTGCCTCAAGGAAAAATTATTGCTGTGCATAATAATCAATTTTATTCGATGCGCGAGTATTATCCTGGCGGGGCGTTGGCGAAAGAGGCAGGGGCTTTACATCTAAATCATGCGCATCAATCTCGCAATTTTTATTTAGTGACACGAAGAAAAGATTATTTGCGGTTAAAGCGATTAAATTTTAATAGTATTTTACAAACTGTTCATCCCCGAGATGATGGATCTTTGTCGGTCTATCTTGCCACGCGTCCCTATGTTAATGTTGAGGCAGGCCATGGTGAACTCGCCTTACAAATGCAGATGCTGCGCCAAGCTTAATCTTGAACTCGTCTATAATTAATAAGAGTTGTGGAGATGGAGAATATGATGAGGGGTTGGATTTTATATAAACGTAATGCTTTAGAACTCACAACAGAAGACCACGGAGTGCGGCGTTTGTTAGAGGCCGCGCAGGCCAGA
>CAMDJY010000128.1 GCA_945901145.1 Legionella genomosp. 1
TACCCGCGTTTAGGATGTTTGCTTGACGCGCGCGAAGCTTCCGAACGGGCAGGTTTGTCTGTGGATGCCGATGGCTTATTTGTGCCTGATGCAGGATGGATTGATGCACCCAGTGTGTGTCAATTTTTGGTGCAACACCCGCATATTCAATATCGACCCAGTACTACGATCACCGAGATAGAATATAAAAATAATATGTGGTCTGCTGGTCAAGATTATGCGCCAGTGTTGGTCATTGCGAATGGCTTTCAAGCAAGCTCTTTTTCACAAACGCAGCATTTATCTTTAAGCACGTTTCGTGGGCAAATGACGGCCGTCAAAAGCCAGGCTGCAACCGAGACTTTGCAGTTACCCATTTGTGCAGCAGGACACATTCTACCGGCTCAACATGGTTTACATTGGGTGGGAGCAACTTATCATCCTGGTTTAACTGATCAAAGTTGTCGCGCAATTGATGATGAAGAAAATTTAAAAATATTGCACAATATTCCCATTGGTTTTTCTTCTGATTTGACTGACATTCAAGATCACTGGGCAGGCATTCGAGCTGCTACGCGAGATTATTTACCGTTTGTGGGCCCTGTCGCAGATCCTATGCTATTTAATCAGCAATTAAATGCTTTAAAAGCCCATGCTCGAGCATTTATTCCAGTCACAGGTCAGCAGTTTCAACCCGGGCTATATCTTTGTGCAGGATTTGGATCGCGTGGGCTGACTACTATTCCTTGGTGTGCCGAATATTTAGCAGCAACCATTGCTCAAGATCCATTTCCTTGTTCTCGGGCAATGATACAGTCGATTTCACCCGCACGATTTTTGCGAAAAGCGCTTACGCATGAGCGCAATAGCAATTAAACGTATTTTCTAAAAGCATTTGAATGGTCATGGGGCCGATACCGCCAGGAACAGGCGTAATCCAAGCGACTTTCTGTTTTGCTTCTGTAAAATTGACATCACCACGAAGCGTTCCGTCTGATAACCGATGGATTCCGACATCGACGATGATCTGTTGTGGATTGAGCCATTCAGGCTTGATAACTTCTTGCGCGCCTGCAGCGACAATGATGAGAGTTGCTTGTCGAATATGTTCTTCAAGATTGTGGGTTGCACGATGACAAATCGTTACAGTGGCTTTTGCATTTAATAATTCGAGTGCCATCGGGCGTCCTACAATGTTTGACGCGCCAATAACGACAGCATTTTGTCCAGCGATAGCAATTTGGTAGTATTCTAAAAGCATCATAATACCATAGGGTGTGCATGGTCTTAACGTTGGGTTGCCTTGTGCGAGTCGACCCAGATTATAGGGATGAAAACCATCGACATCTTTATGGGGATGAATCTGCTCGATGATGATTTCAGGATTGATGTGCTTGGGTAATGGCAGTTGCACTAAGATACCATCGATGCTTGGATCATCATTGAGTTTTTTGATTAAACTTAAGAGTTCAGTTTCTGTTGTATCTGCGTTGAGATGATAAGCTTCTGAATAAAATCCCATCTCTTGGCATGCTCTGCGCTTATGCTGAACATATACAGCTGAAGCAGGATCTTGACCGACTAAAATCACGGCCAATCCGGGTGGTCGTACACCTTCTTTAAGCAGTATATTAATTTTTTGTTGAAGTTCTATTTGTAAAACAGAAGCTACGTGTTTACCGTCTAAAAGAGATGCTTTCATTGTGCGAGTCATTCTATGAGAAAAAGCGATTGCTTATTTTACACGTTTATTTAAAGAAAAATAAGCAAGAACTGTTGGTTATCATTTGCTACACTATGCGCAAATTCATTAAAAAAGATCAACGAAGATGCTGAGTTATCAACATGGGTACCATGCGGGAGGTTTTGCTGATGTTTTAAAACACGTCATTTTGACCCAAATTATGCAATATCTCATTCAAAAAGACAAACCATTGTTTTATTTAGAAACCCATTCCGGTCGTGGCATCTATCGTTTACACGATAAACAGGCACTAAAAACTGGTGAAGCGCGTGAAGGGATTGAATTGCTCTGGCAGAAAAAAGAGATTCTTCCTGAAGTTTTTAGTCAATTTATTAATATCTTAACCATATTTAATCCTGATCATGCTTTGCAAATCTACCCAGGCTCACCAGCCATTGCACTTGAAACATTAAGGCCAAAAGATCGCTTAGTGTGTTGTGAACTTCACCCGCGTGAATATGAGATGTTAATTCAGCTGGCTAAACAACAGAAACGGGTCTCTTATGGCCATGAAGATGGGATAAAAAAAATGCTTGCGCTTTTGCCGCCGCCAGAACGCAGGGGCTTAATTTTTATTGATCCATCTTACGAAATCAAGACAGAATATCGAGATATTCCGAAAGCCATGCAAAAGGCCTATCAACGGTTTGAGACCGGGGTTTATTGTCTTTGGTACCCGTTGATTGATCGTAAGTTGCATGAGCAATTACTCCGAGGTTTAGCTGCCATCAGTGATCGTTCTCTACAGATTGAATTGCATTTAAATCAACCCCATAAACAAGGGATGCAAGGCTGTGGATTATGGGTGATTAACCCACCTCATAAACTAAAATCTGAAGCTAAAATAGTATTAGAAACCTTACAAAAGATGTTTAATCCAGGCCAATCGACTTATCTGATTCACGGAGATTATGAATAGACTTGCTATTTTTAATAGAGATGGTTACCCTTCGCACATCGAATGACTGAAGGCGAGTGAGTCGAGCCGTGGAAAATATTGAAATCTATCATATTGACGCTTTTACAGACAAAGTATTCCATGGAAATCCTGCTGCTATCTGTTTAGTATCAGATTGGCTGAATGATGAATTGTTACAAGCCATTGCGATGGAAAATAATTTATCAGAAACGGCATTTGTGATGCAAGATATGCAGGGTTATCAAATTCGATGGTTTACCCCGAAAGGTGAAGTTAGCTTGTGTGGGCATGCAACCTTGGCTGCGGGGTTTTTATTATTTGAACTTGATCGATGTCCAGAAGATGTGGTGACTTTTTCTAGTTTGAGTGGTCCTTTGACCGTTCGTCGTCAAGGTGAACGCTTGGTGATGGATTTTCCAAGACTGAATTATCAAGAGATCAATGCATCAGATGTTTTAACTAAACTCATCGATAAACCCATATTGGGCCTTTACTCAAGTGACTTAGATCATATTATTCTATTAGAAGATGAACGCCAAGTTTTGAATGCACGCGTTGATCTCAGAGCACTGAGTTTATTTTCCACACGAGGGTTAATTCTGACCGCAGTAAGTCAAGATGCTGATTTCTATTCTCGTTGCTTTTATCCAAAACATAATATTCCAGAAGATCCAGTCACAGGATCGGCGCATTGTGTGCTTGCGCCCTTTTGGGCAGATCGCTTAAACAAAACAAAATTACAAGCTATTCAAGGTTCTGTCCGTCGCGGAGAGATTTTTTGTGAAGTTGTCGATAATCGTGTACATTTATCTGGAAGTTGTCGTTGGTTTTCGAAAGGACATTTAGTGATTTAGAACGGGAGCATTTATGGTTTCCATCGGTAAAAAATTTAAAATCTCTGTACTTGAAAACGCACCTTTGCCTATCCTAGGAACCATTAATGCATACACTGCGCTGTTAGCTGAGTCGGTGGGTGCCCAAGCAATTTATTTATCAGGTGCGGGTGTTGCTAATGCTTCTCATGGCTTGCCTGATTTAGGTATGATCGAACTTGCTGATGTCTTGGAAGATCTGAGACGTATTAATTATAGTTGTAAACTACCCATTTTAGTGGATATTGACACTGGGTTCGGCCATGAACTTAAAATCTCACGAACCATTCGCAGCCTAGAACAAGCAGGTGCTGCTGCTGTACATTTGGAAGATCAAGTAGCAATTAAACGTTGTGGTCATCGTCCCAACAAAACCATTGTATCCATACAGGCCATGGGGGATCGGATTAAAGCGGCGGTTGATGCTCGGGTTGATCCAGATTTTGTGATTATGGCTCGCACTGATGCTTATGCCGCTGAGGGTTTAGCAGCAGCGATTGAACGTATTGCCTATTACATTGAGCTTGGTGCGGATATGATTTTCCCCGAAGCGCTGAGTACTTTGGATGAATACCGACAATTGACGCAACAAATCAATGTTCCAGTACTTGCCAATATCACTGAATTTGGTAAAACGCCGTTGTTTTCTCGTGAACAACTTAAAGAGGCTGGGGTAAAATTGATTTTGTATCCATTAAGTGCTTTTCGTGCCATGTCTGCTGCGGCATTGGATGTTTATCGTACGATTCTCAACGAGGGGACACAGAGTCCGGTTGTTCTGCGTATGCAAACCCGGGACGAGCTCTATGATATATTAAACTATCGTCAATTCGAAAAAAAAATAGATGAATACAGGGAGTATGAAGATGAGTGATGATAAAGCTAAAAAAGATAATACTGATGGGTTAGCCGGTGTGGTGGCGGGCCGGTCTGCAATTGCAACAGTTGGTAAATCGGGGCATGGCTTAGATTATCGCGGATATTCGATTGAGGACTTGGCCGCTCATGCAACGTTCGAAGAGGTCGCTTTTTTATTGCTGCGTGGTCATTTGCCGACCGAACAACAGTTAACAGCTTATACCAACCAGTTGATCGCCTTGAGGGGGTTGCCGGAACCTTTAAAAACCCTACTGCGCATGATTCCTAAAAATGCACATCCCATGGATGTTTTGAGAACTGGATGTTCGTTTTTAGGCAATTTAGAACCAGAGCACCAGTTTTCAGAACAAGAACATATTGCCGATCGATTGCTAGCGATATTTCCAGGAATGCTATGCTATTGGTATGCTTATCATTATCAAGATAGAACTATTGAGGGCTTCAGCGACGAGCCTACAGTTGGCGGGCATTTCCTGAAGTTATTACAAGGCAAAAATCCAACACAGTTGGCGCGAGACATGATGAATGTTTCCCTGATTTTATATGCCGAGCATGAATTTAATGCTTCAACATTCGCAGCACGCGTCACTGCGGCGACACTGTCTGATTTCTATTCAGCAATCACCAGCGCGATTGGCACGCTGCGTGGCCCTCTCCATGGTGGCGCTAACGAAGCTGCGATGGAATTGATTGAACGTTTTAAATCACCTGATGAAGCC
>CAMDJY010000129.1 GCA_945901145.1 Legionella genomosp. 1
TAATACATCAACATTATCTAGTTATTTTATCAAATAGATTAAGTTTACTAGTTACAAATCTCCGTAGTTCCCTTTATCATGGCGCAAAATTTTATTTTATAAATCGTACATGGCAAAAACTTAGCATTAACGAATACGTTGAGCTGCAATATAATTTTTATAGGTTAGTGGGTGGAATACACGCTGTAGAAGGCATTAATGATTTCTTTAACAATCCAGATCCTGCGCTTTCACCCAAATTGACTATACTTGCCCCTCATTTAAGTACGTTTAATCTTCTTAATATGGATGATATTAAACTGGCTTTGTCTGCGTGGCCTGCTGTGCTATCTAAAGAAAATCAGGAGCGATTGGATTTTTGTTTTGATCTCTTCAGTGACGCTCAAACAAACGATGGTTTGACTCCAACAATATTAGCTGAACTGATTCAATATGTCAGTACTGTTGAAATCGTTGAGGGTGATAATTGGCGATTAGTGCTTCTTGCTCACTTAAAGCAATTTGCACCTTGTTTTGCAGATCAGTATTTTGAAAAGAAAGAAAAACAAATTCGTGATGTTTCTTTTGGCTTAACTGTCGATCAAATCGCCAAAGTACGCGCATGTTCTTTTCCCGACGCTGCGTGCACAGCTATCATTAGTCTTGAATCAGCCATTGTGCAACAAAACCCACCTCAGGTAGACGCTTATTTAGCACATATCAATGATCAACTGGTGAACTTAAAACAGATTATTACGCCAGAAGATTTTATACTCTTCACAGAACAATTGGATGAGATGCGAGAAGGTGTAGCAACAAATTATGCCGCCTTACCGATATTAATCGACCACATAATAAAGAAACGAACACTGGAAGGGTTTAATCAAATTTTCGTGCGCAATGAAATTGAAAAATCCTCACAAAACTTGCTTGAGAAATTTGCAATATTTATTCAAAACATTAAGCCATTAACAGCAGTCGAAGGGTTAAAGTTGGATACCCTCGTGCTTCAAGAAACATTGGCGACCTTGGTTTTAAATTCAACATCCGTAGATATGTCATCAGTGAGCGACTATCAACAAAATATAGGCGACTTAATTGCACAGTTGAATCAAGCTGCAACAGCGCATCCACAAATAAAACACTATTTGCTTGATTGTTTAAATCATATGCCTGATAAAAACACCGAAGAATATCTCAAACATGTACTCACTTTTGGTAAAAACATACAGCAGCTCAGTGAAATTCTGCAACCAGGTAAAAATGAGTTGTTAAAAGAAAAAAATATGTTTGTCATTTATTCATTACTGGCTAACTATCATAAACGTCCCGTTGAATTAAGTAAGCTAGTGGCTCAAGTTCGTCTTATGCCAGCAGAACAATGGCCTTTTATGATGACATTCTTGAGTCGCTTAATTGACAATAACCAGTCAATTGTTGGTTTAGAACCACTTATTAAACTGCTTATTGATGATGAACGAAAACTTAATCTATTCACGACGATGTGCAAAACACCGCCGTATCCCAATGTTGAAACACTATCTTCCTGGTTACGGACTGAAACATTTGAAAAACAATATGCTGCATTTAGCCTTAAACCCTACGGCGATAGACGATTAGACTATGCTTTTAAATATGATAAATATAAACAACAACAGGGTCAATTTGTTGGCGTACAAGATATTTTTACTGACGCCATAGGCAAAAGTCTTGATCGACAATTAAGTGACAATCGCACAAAATCAATTCAATTGTTAACAAAAGAATATCATGCAATTCGTAAAGAAACCCCTCTGAGTGATACAAATAAACTAAAGTTGGTCTGTCTGTGTGTCGAAATGTTGGCAAGAACAGCATCTCAACTGAGTCATGACAAACCGCCTAAGCCCATTAGCCAAGAATTAAATACCACTCAAGTCATGGCTCTTTATGCGAAAATGGTTAACCCAAGCAATCGCTTGATTAGCCAAATTGATACCGGTGAAGGCAAATCTCGTATCATGATGATTCTGGCTGCCTGTCAAGCCGCCCAAGGAAAAACAGTCGATTTTTTAACCAGCGATATGCAACTGGCAGAGCGCGATTATTTATCTTACAAACAATTTTTTGTATCCCTGGGAATTCCAACCAGTTTAATTTCTTTAAATACACCTTCCCAGCTATACCAAAAAGGCGGTGTAAATTTTACAGATAATAGCCAGCTGCTGTTATTACGCAACCGAAGCGATATCGAACGACGTCCATTTGCATATTTGGATGAACGCAAAGGAATGCGATGTCTCTTGGTGGATGAAGTTGATAAATTCGTCCATGATAAAAGTAAAGATTCCTACAATTATGCCGCCCAATCCAAACAACTTGCAGGTTATGTCTGGGTTTATCCAAACCTTATTAAATTTGTAGAAAGTTTGTCGTTAGAGCCTGATGCGCCATTTAATCCAGATTTACATGTTGATGAGTTTCTTAAATACATCAATAAAAATGTTTTAAATCGCATGCATAAAGCGAGTTTGGCTCAATTGACGGCAAACAATCCCGCGCAAATTAAGACTTGGTTGCGTTCAGCGCATACAGCGCTGCGCATGGAAGCAAATAAACATTACATTATGACCGAACCTGAGAGAAATAAATTGTATCTTCTCCGAGACAGTGAGGGGCATACACGCTATTCACGTAAAATCTTCGTTCTCGATAATGGGCGTCCAGTTGAAGGCAGTTCCTTTTCTGATGGTGTGCATCAATGCCTTTGTGCTAAAGAAAATATCGCATTAAATAAACTCAAGAATAACAAACGTGATGCATTTATCATTATGCCCGAAAATGAAACGGTGCGCGCATCATTTCCGGCGACTTTCATGGCCTCTTATGATGAGGGATCCATCTATGGCGTAAGTGGCACAACACGAAGTGCCGCACCTCTCAGTAACCTTGAAGAGATTAATTATGAAAAATATACCTATTTAACGATGCCACGTGAGAAACCATTAATTCGAGAGGATAAGAACGTTTGGTTAGCAAAAGATGAGGCTCAACAAATTACATTTTTAAAGCGTGCCATTATTAAAAAACTGGTGTCTGGTTGCCCTGTCTTATTAATTTGCAAAGATGATCAACAGAGCTTACGCTTGCACAACGCATTAGGAAATGATCCGAAATTCATGCAAACAGTTCAAGCACTTCAGCTTCAACGCGTTCATGGATTGACAAGCAAACAGGATGAAATAAAAGCCATTCAACAAGCAGGCACACCTAATTTTGTAACTATATCAACAGCGGGCATGCTGGGTCGTGGCGTTGACATTAATTCTGATAATTTACTGGTATTGGCTGCCTACGTGCCAACTGAGGAAGATGAAATCCAGATAAAAGGACGTACTGCAAGGATCGGTAAACCAGGCGAGTATCGGATGATTCCCAATATGTCTGATCCAGATTATCCATTAGATGGTTATACTTATAATGTGCACAATGAAGTTGTTAAATCACAAAAACAACGACAATGCACGGCAGCTTTTCAGAAAGAAGTGAGCTCTCTTTATGCATTTTTTCTAGAAGACATTACTAAACAGTTTTTGGATGATTGCGAGCGATGCTCAAATGAAGATCGAGTTGATCGATTAAAAGAATGGCAGCTGTTTCTAGGTAAAATGCAAAAAGATTGGGAACCTCATCGACAAAAATTATTAGCCGCGGTTGACAATGAGAATCAAGTGAAATTTTCAAAAACATTTAATGCATTTACAGAAAAATGGACGCTCAAGGTACCCGTTACACTAGTGAATACTGATAAGGCAAAACAAACCAAAGACATCACTAAAACGTATGCTGCAATCATGGCGCAACAACGGTTTTTTGCACCACTTCGCCAGCCAATCAAAGTTCAACGCGATTATGATCCATCTGATGATGGTCAAGCGAGAGTATATTCAACCTTGTTTCCAAAAACATGGGCTACGCTGCGCGGAGAACGACGCTTGTTTGCCGATTACCATGCATGGCGAGAAGGACGAGGTTATTTATTTCCGGATTTAATGGCCGTATTAAATGGTGAACGAAAACTTTTTGCCAACTTATATGCAACCATTACGCGTTGGATTGCTGAGTGGAGTGAATGGTTAGGTGCTACAAAAGCATCTCATTTTGATAGCGCTTTAAAAGCTCCACAACGGCCATCTGAGGGCGATCCTAATGTCGGAAGCATTCCGGTAATGATCAAGCCTTTGAACTAGTGAAGCGTAAATAATTTAAGTAAAACGGTCACATTAGTAGCCAATAAAAAGGCTAACATCCAATAGAGCTGATTAAATTTACCTGTGAATTTAATATCTAACCTATTGATCTTAGCATCCATGCGAATAAATTCTTGTTTCGTGTATGCCTCAAGCGCCGCAATTTCTTGTCTAAGTTCTGAGGATAGCAAAATCATATCTTGATTTATTTTCGCAGATAAAGACGTCATTTCCTGCCTGAGCTCTGCCGATAAAGACGACATTTCTTGCTTTAATACCGATTCAAGACGCAACAAATTATCTTTTGTTGCTAATTTCTCAGTAACTAATGAAGACAACACCTCTGCTTGCAATTCAGATTGTGCCTCAGCCTGCTCGTCCGTAAAGCCGGCCAATTTTAATCGTTTAATATAAGCATGGGTATCGAAAGCAGGTAACGCCATAGTTACAGCCCTTTAAGAGACAAATTATATATTATTGAGTATAGCGTATCATTTTTTTACTATCAATAAATGGAAAAGCATCTGTCGTATACCTTTCGTATCAATGCCATAAGCAACCAATACGGTTATCGATGATTTAGAACAAAGTATTAAGAAAATTGAACCTAAATGATAAGTTTCATAATCGATTCTTTCGATAAGCCCGTAAACAACATAATTTCATCCATTGGTCTATTGGCTTTTAGCATATTGATCGCTATCTCAGCTTTGCCCTCAGCTTTGCCCTCAGCTTTGCCTTCTGCATATTTATCCATAATCAATGTTTTTTCCCGACTCACTTGGTCCCAATAACTTTCATACAGCGAGAGCTCTCCTGGCGTATACGCCGATTCCTCAGCAAGCTCTATCGCTTGGGCTATTTCAGGCACT
>CAMDJY010000130.1 GCA_945901145.1 Legionella genomosp. 1
AAACGTATCATGCATGGCACGTGCAGGATGATGCGCTGGAATATTCAAGGCTTCAAAATTATAAAACTCGGTTTCAATTTCAGGACCTTCGACAATATCAAACCCTAAACGACTAAAATAGTCCATGATCCAAGTTTTGATCTGCGTAATCGGATGCAACGATCCTGTGTGCGGTAACCGCCCAGGTAACGTCACATCAATCCGCTCTGAATTTAACTTTTCCTGAAGCGCAACCTCTTGTAATAGCAGCATCTTTTCTTCAATTCGACTGCTCAATTCACGTTTAGCTTGATTGACCCATTGACCTACTTGCGGTCTTTCTTCTGCAGATAAATGCGCCAAACCTTTTAAAATATCAGTGAGCTTGCCTTTTTTTCCGAGAAAATCAACACGAATGGTTTCTAATTCAGCCAAAGTTGCAGCATGCTCAATCGCACTCATGCCTTGTTGTTGTAATATAATAATTTCTTGCATGATGGAATCACCATAATAAAAAATGGCCGAAGCCCTTTTTTAATGTAAATTGGGCTTCAACCCAAACGACCTAGATTGCATTTTAAAGCCCTAATGCTGCTTTTGCAGTGGCTGCAATGCTTGCAAACGCTTGTTTATCATGAACCGCCATATCAGCTAACACCTTACGATCAAGCTCAATCGATGCTTTTTTCAAACCATCAATCAAACGACTATAAGATAAACCACTGACACGCGCTTCAGCGTTAATCCGTGTAATCCATAATGCACGAAATTGTCGCTTTTTCTGACGACGATCACGATAAGCATATTGTCCAGCTTTAATCACAGCTTGTTTAGCAACACGATAGGTTCTACTACGGGCGCCGTAATAACCTTTTGCTTGATCCATAATTTTTTTGTGGCGTGCTTTTGCAGTAACGCCTCGTTTAACTCTTGGCATAATCTATTTCTCCTCTTAGCTACCGTGCAACATACGCGTAGCTAAACGAGCATCGCATAACTTTAATGTACCAGACGAAACGCGCAAATGACGTTTTTGTTTGGTTGATTTTTTGGTCAATATGTGGTTTCTGTATGCGCCACGGCGCTTAATTGCTCCACTCGCTGTTTTACGAAAACGCTTATGCGCCCCGCGATGTGATTTTAACTTAGGCATAACCTACTAACTCCGCATTAAACCTGAAAAGATACACTTAACAGGCTAAATTACAACATGACCCCAATAAAATCCAGGGCCCCTATTTTTTCTTAGGCGCTAACACCATAAACAATTGACGACCTTCACGTTTTGCATGTTGTTCAACCACTGCAAACTCAGCCGTATCTTGTTGTAACCGCTCAAAAATTTTCATTCCAAGCTCTTGGTGTGCCACTTCACGACCACGAAACCGCAGTGTGATTTTGACTTTATCGCCATGATTCAGGAAACGGATCAGGTTGCGTAGCTTGACCTGATAATCCCCTTCTTCCGTCGTGGGACGGAACTTCAACTCTTTGACTTGAATTTGCTTTTGCTTTTTCCGCGCTTCAGCCTGCTTTTTACTCAACTCAAAAAGAAACTTACCATAATCCATGATCCGACAAACTGGAGGATTTGCCGTGGGTGAGATTTCAACCAAATCAAATCCACTTTCTTCCGCTGCGCGTAATGCCTCGCGTGTCGATACGATCCCTGCTTGATTTCCTTCTGCATCGATTAAACGAACTTCAGAGACAGTGATTTTTTCGTTAATTCTTGCGCGATCATTTTCACGCTTGGTTGATGCACTAATGGTTATTTCCTCCAACGGGTTCTGGCGTATACTCGCAAATTTTAAAACCAATTTTCTTATTTCTCAAGTCAAATACGACAAAGAAAAAAAAACCCTGCAACGCAGGGCCAAATCTGGTAGGCACGAGTGGGATCGAACCACCGACCACCACCATGTCAAGGTGGTGCTCTACCACTGAGCTACGTGCCTATTTAAAGTTCTTGGACTTTAAGAAAGCAATATTATATAGAAGCTCTAACAGTAAAGCAATACTGCTCTTGATTACACCTGCTAAGCTACAAAGCGGAATGATTTTGCTCATAGCGTGCGATGCTACTCATAATCTCTTGTAACGCTTCTTCGCGGCCTGCCCAGCCTTCTATTTTGACCCACTTGCCTGATTCTAGATCTTTATAATGTTGGAAAAAGTGTTCAATTGATTTCAGCAGTGATTCTGGTAAATCTAGATAAGATTGAACATCTTGATAAAGTTTAGATAATTTAGTAACTGGAACAGCAATAAGCTTGGCATCTACGCCAGACTCATCTGTCATTTTTAAAAGGCCAACCACACGCGCACGAATCACTGAACCGCTCACTAATGGTACTGGAGTGACCACTAAGACATCAACTGGATCACCATCTTCTGAAAGTGTTTGTGGAATATAACCATAATTGGCAGGGTAAAACATCGCTGTCATCATAAAGCGATCAACGAACAATGCGCCAGATTCTTTGTCAACTTCATACTTTACAGGCGCCCCGTTCACTGGGATTTCAATGATCACATTTACTTCATGCGGCACATCCCTGCCACTACTGATTTTCAATAAACTCATACTTCACCTGTTGTCTCGTCAAAAAAAAAGTTATTATGCTAAAAATCTTTTAAAAACGCAAAAAAACAGTTGCAAGAGGTATATCATGACATGTTTATTCTGTAAAATAGCAACAGGAGCGCTTAAGGCAGATATTGTTTATGAGAGCGACGAGGTTTTAGCTTTTCGTGATATAAACCCCCAAGCACCCACTCATATTCTAATTATTCCCAAACAGCATATTTCTACTTTGAATGAAACCCAAGCAGATCACAAATTATTACTTGGAACCATGGTGTTCACGGCGAAAGAAATTGCAAAAACAGAAGGACTCAGCGACTCCGGTTATCGTTTAATTTTTAACGTCAACCAGGATGGTGGACAAACTGTTTATCATATTCATTTACATGTTATCGGCGGACGCCCAATGACATGGCCTCCAGGTTAAGGTGAGTCTCATGCAAGAATTATTTACACAAATTTTAAAAGATATCGGTGAAGATGTGACACGAGAAGGGCTCGTTGGGACCCCTGAGCGTGCAGCGAATGCTTTTAAATATTTAACCAGTGGTTATCAAGAAAATTTAGATGAAATTATCAATGGCGCCTTATTCGACTCAGAAATGAGTGAACTGGTGATTGTTAAAGATATTGAAATGTATTCAATGTGTGAACATCATCTCCTGCCCTTTTTTGGTAAATGCCATGTCGGCTATTTACCCCATGAGAAAGTCATTGGTCTTTCTAAAATTGCACGGATTGTTGATTATTTTTCTAAGCGTCTGCAAATTCAAGAGCGGCTAACCAACGAAATTGCAACCTGTCTTGAAAAAATTACAGGAGCCCGTGGTGTAGCAGTCGTGATTGAAGCCCGTCATCTCTGTATGATGATGCGTGGCGTTGAAAAACAAAATTCAGTCATGACAACATCAGTCATGCTTGGAGATATGCGTAAAAATCAAAATTCCCGTATGGAATTTCTACAGCTTATTTAAATATTTAATTGCCGAGGGTTAATCTAGCGCCTCGGCAATTAAATTAAAGTAAAACCAGCTTTACTCGGCTTCGTCAGACAATTCCGACGCTTCAGTCGGCTCTTCTGTTTTAACAACAGCGACTGGGGCTGGCTTATCTTTCCACTCAAGTTTTACACGGCCTTGTTTATCAACCCCTGCAACAAATACAGTCACTATTTGCCCTTCTTGCAATACTTCTTCAACTTTCTGGTTTCTATCAGAACAAATCTGTGAAATATGCAATAAACCATCCTTGCCTGGTAATAAGTTAATAAACGCGCCAAAATCAACAATCTTGCTTACTTTACCTTCGTAAGTTTGCCCAGGCTCAACTTCAGCAATCAAGGCTTTGATTTGGCGTTGTGCTTCTTCAAGCGCATCAGAATTTGATGAAAAAAGCTGAATCGTACCACTATCATCAATATCAATTGAAACACCTGTAGATTCAATTAAACCTTTGATGGTTACGCCACCTTTACCAATGATCGTCCGAACTTTATCTTCAGGAACTTTCATGGTCGTAATTCTTGGCGCATGCTCTGACAATTCATCACGATGCTCAGAAAGCGCATGATTCATAACCTCAAGAATATGCTGGCGACCAGCGAGTGCCTGTTCAAGGGCCTCACGCATAATTTCTTGGGTAATGCCCATAATGTTAATATCCATTTGTAAAGCAGTAACGCCCTGCAACGTACCGGCAACTTTAAAATCCATATCGCCTAAATGATCTTCATCTCCTAAAATATCAGTGAGCACGGCAAAACGATCGCCTTCTTTAATCAACCCCATCGCAACGCCTGCAACTGGCGCCTTTAACGGCACCCCAGCATCCATTAAAGCTAAGCTTGCGCCACAGACAGTGGCCATTGAACTCGAACCATTCGATTCAGTGATTTCTGAGACTACTCGCAACACATATGGAAATTCCTTGGGACTTGGCAACACCGCCATCAGGCCCCGGCGCGCCAATCGACCATGACCAATCTCACGACGTTTTGGACTACCAACCATACCGGTTTCACCCACAGAATAAGGTGGGAAATTATAATGCAACATGAAGCGATCGCGGACTTCACCATCAAGTTTATCTAAAATTTGTGCATCTCTATCATTTCCCAAGGTTGCCGCTACAATAGCTTGTGTCTCTCCCCGAGTAAATAATACAGAACCATGCGCTCGTTCTAACAATCCTGTCCGTATGGTAATCGGACGCACTGTTTTACGATCACGACCATCAATCCTAGGCTCACCAGCTAAAATTCGTTCACGTACGAGATGCTTTTCTAGTTGCTCTAAACAACTGTCAATTGATTCACGCGTTAAATCACCCTGCTCAGCAATTAAAGCATCGTGCGTCTCCTGACGAATACGCCCTAAAGCTTGATGTCGTACGGCTTTGTCTTTCAACAAATAAGCTTGAATAATCGATTCACGAGCAAATTGTTCTACACGCCCAGGCAATGCCTCATTCATGTGGGGAGCAGACCATTGCCAAGTTGA
>CAMDJY010000131.1 GCA_945901145.1 Legionella genomosp. 1
GTGATGGTTATTTATTTTTTGACATCATTCATCCGACGACCTTAGCGCATGAGTTTATTGCTAAAGAAGCACAGAAAGTTTTGACTCGTGAAGGGATTGAATTGAATTAATCCTGAAATCCGTCCTTCGCCAATAAATGAAGATGAAATAAAGGAGTTATTGATGGCATTGAGTGAAGAGGCAATAAATTTTTTAGAAGAGCACAGTCCAGAACGGTTCGACCCGGTCACATTGGTAACAAAGATGCCGGGTCGGGCCATTATCAAGCGAGCGAGTCTTAAACGAAAACGGGTTGGTCTCAGATTTAATTTAATTGCTTCAATTTACAATATGCTGGAGTAATGTAGTTTCGAAAGAGCTCTATTTAATCTCTCCTCCTTGAATCTATGTCACTAAGTGTTATAATTAATTAAAAAAGTAAAAAAATGAATGGTTTTAAAAATATTGAATTTCATAAGTGGGCAGAGAAGCAGGGTATTTCCGATGAAACCCTCAATGAAGCCATTAAAGAAATGAATCAAGGGGGCTATGAAGCCAATTTGGGTAGTAGTGTTTACAAGAAACGTATTTCTATAGGAAATAAAGGAAAGAGTGGCGGGGTACGGACAATATTAGCGTTTAAAGTAAATGATAAAGCATTCTTTATTTATGGCTTTGCTAAGAATAAGAAAGAAAATATTGATGAGAAGGAACTGAAAGCATTAAAGAGATTGGCAACGATTTATTTAAATTTAACTGAAGAAGAACTGTCTCGTACTATTTTACGAGGTGAATTAATTAAACTAGAGGTGAACAATGGATAAATCAATTTTAGAAGTTGTCCATGAGTCGGCAAAAGGATTGTATGATGCTGGTATTATTGATGTCACAACAATGCATGACTTTGATACCCTATGCTTGCCGCCAATTAAAGAGCTTACCGCTCTAGAGATAAAAACTCTTCGCTTAAAAGAGCATGTAAGCCAGGCCGTATTTGCAAGATACCTGAATACGTCCTCATCGACTATTAAGCAATGGGAGCAAGGAGAAAAGCGTCCAAGAGGGACATCAATGAAACTCTTGAATCTAATCGCTACCAAAGGGTTATCCATATTAGTGTGAGCTGTAAAACTTCAAACTTAATCTGACAAATTGCTGCAATTTACAATATGGAGCTGGAGTAATGTAGTTTCGAAAGAGGTCTAATTAATCCTGAAATCGGCTTGGCAGATTTCAGGATTAAAAATGCGTAAGACAAGATTACTTCTTGAGTGCTTCTGCTTCTTGCAAGTGTTTTGCAACTGCGCTTCTGGTTTTTTCTAGGTGAAGCTTAAGTTCAGGGCTTTTAGATTTGGCGATGTCGTGGTCAAGTACACGTAATGCAGTTTTGTGATCTTTGATACTATCATCCAAATATGCGTGATCGAACTCATGATGCTTTAATTTACTTAAATGAACGACTTCTTCTTTGCCTTCTTTTTCAATGCGAACTGCAGTTGAATTAAGTTCAGGTTTAACGCCTAATTTACGGCTGATTTTCATCGTTTGCTGTAAGTTGGCATTATGTTGTTCATATAATTTTTTTGCATATTTTTTAACATGAGGATTGACGGCTTTAATTTTAGCTTCACGTGCGGCTTTGATTTCATTTTTATTTAATACGACTAAATCACCAATAATTTTAGAATCCGTTTGCGTTTCATTGACTCCAAAAAAACCGTCATTTGAATTCAAAAGATTAAGTGATGAATCTGAATTACACGCAGAAAGTAAAATAGCAGAGCAAATAATACTGCTTAACATATATTTAGACTTCATATAATCTCCTTATTAAGTGATAATTACCCTTTTCCAGTATAGAGTAAAAATAGAATAATTCTACATATATTCTTGAGAGGCTAGAATGTGGTCAGACCAACCTATATAGAGATTGATATTGACGCTTTAGCGCATAATGCCAAGCGCGTGAAGCAATGTTGTCCAGGGCAAAAAATAATTGCTATGGTCAAGGCCGATGCCTATGGATGTGGTTTGGCGTTGACTGTACCTACCTTGTCTCATCAGGTAGATGCATTTGGTGTTGCGTGTCTTGAAGAGGCAAGAGTTGTAAGGCAGCTGACCACGAAGCCTTGTGTTTTATTTCAAGGTGTTTTTTCTCAAGATGAATTTCAATGGGTCAGTTCATTAGAATTAGATTGCGTCATTCATCATGCTGATCAGTTAACCTGGCTATTGAATACTACTTTGCCAAACCCCGTGCGTATTTGGGTTAAAGTGAATACCGGCATGCATCGTTTGGGGTTTCAGCCGGATGAAGTTTACGATGTACTCCTTCTATTAAGTCAGTGTCAGTGGGTGCATCCTGATATTGGTTTAATGACGCATATTGCATGTGCTGATGAACCCGAACATCCGCAAAATCAGCTACAACTTGATATTTTTTCGGCATTAAACCTGCCTGCAGATATGCATGTTATTCGAAGTATTGGTAATTCCGCTTGGATTTTATCTCGTCCAAAATCGGTTTATGACGTCGTGCGTCCTGGGATTATGCTTTATGGTGTGTCGCCAATGGCTGCTTCTAATGGTGCTGATTTTAATTTAAGGCCGGTGATGCGCTTTATTTCTTCGATTAGTGTTATACATGATTATCCACCCGGTGTGCCTATTGGCTATGGCGGGACATGGCGCAGTGAAGCTGCTTCTCGCATTGGCGTGGTTGCTGTTGGTTATGGCGATGGTTATCCAAGACATATCACAGAAAATACGCCGGTCTGGATTCGCGGATCAGTAGCACCCATTGTTGGGCGTGTTTCTATGGATATGTTAACGGTTGATTTAACGTCCCTACCTGATGTTGAGGTTGGCGACCGAGTTGAGCTTTGGGGTGAGCACCTTCCTGTGGAAGTGATTGCACGGGCTGCAGGGACCATTGCGTATGAGCTGATTTGTCAAGTTTCACCGCGAGTACGAGATCGTGCTCGCATTGTTTCAATGTATGAGGAGAAGTAGTAATGAAAAAATATCTTGTGATTCCATTATCGTTTGCAATTTTTTTATTGGGGTGTACTGAAGTCAATAACGAAGGCGTAGGAACAGTTGCTGGCGGTGTTGTTGGTGGTTTATTGGGGAGTCAATTTGGTGGTGGAGCGGGAAAAGTCGCAGCCGCAGCAGGCGGTGCATTTGTGGGTGCAGTTCTAGGTGGACGTATTGGGAAATACATGGATCGACAAGATAACCTAGAAATGCAGCGTGCATTAGAAACTGCACCAACGGGTAAAGTCGTGAGCTGGAACAATCCAGATTCGCACCGTCATTATCACGTCACCCCCACGCGCACGTATTACATCAAACAGCAACCTTGCCGCGAATATACCACGCGGGCAGAAATTAATGGTAAATCCGAACAAATCTACGGTAAAGCCTGTCGGCAAGCCGATGGTTCTTGGAAAGTCGTACCAAATTGATTCAGTTGCTAGTTATATGATGAGCGTCTGATTCATTAATTAAACAATAAGTTTCTTGAAAAAACATCAAGCTTGTGTAATAATCATAATGTCAGGTAATTTTATTTTGGAGAATATGATGAAAAGTAGAAATGATTTAGACGTTCCTCGAATAAGCAATCAAAAAGATTTTCAAAAAACTTATGGTCGTTTGACTGATATTAGGAAAAAAATGAGTAATTATCTTGAAAAAAATAAAAATGCGAGTGAGCATGATCAAGATGATTATCGTCATTACAAATCACTTATTAAAGAAGCTAAGTTAGTTTGTCAAGCGCTGATCGATTGGTCAAAAAATAATCCAATAAAAAAAGATCGGGAGGAAAGAACGTTTGAAGGTCTACAAAAGTCTTTGGCGGAGATTGAGAGATTGGATCTAGACGCCAAAACAATGACCATAGTAAGAAAACCGATTTCTAAAGACAAACTCAGTAAAATCAAGTCAAAATTAGTAGTGAAAAACTTTTTAGAAACACACATCACCAGTTTAGAAATTGATAAAATGGTTAAAGTGATGGGTAGGTTAAATCGTGAATTTATGAGAAGTGGAAAGTTTAATAGAGTTGAATTTCAAAAGGCTCATAAGGGATTTATAAAGCACGCTGAAATTCTGGAATTAAGTTTGTCGAATATGGCTAAAGATGCGCAAGCGAAGATCACAGAGCGACTTGAAGAGACACGTGATATTGTTGGTGGTTTTTTGGACAACTTGAAAGATGTGTTAGTTATACCAGCTCCACTGAAAGCAAAGCCAGTGGAAGAAATTCATACCCCTGAGCCTACTCCATCGCATGTACACGAGACTTCCTTAATAGTTTTACCTCCTGCGAAGAAAACATTAGTCGAGGTTGAAGTTAAAAAAATTCAAGAATTGTTGAAAGATATTACCAAAAATCTTTATAAAAACAATCCAAAATTAAACACTGTTGAGGTTCTGGGTATATTTGAGAAATTGAATGAAGCAGCTCGGGATTATAAAAAATCTCCAATGGATAGGGCGGCTTTCAATATTTTAAATAGTGAATATACATCCATTATCAAAGGAAGCAAAAAAATTATTGATAAGATGCATGATCCTATATTAACTCGGTTGTACAATTCTGTGATTGAAGTGTTTACTACGTTCTTTGGATGGTTAGACAAACTTCAAAGTACAGTAAGAAAAACGCCGATGCTTGCAGATGATACTCAAAGAGCGCGATGGTTCGTCAAGGCAGAGACGCCTGTTCAGACAGCCAAGGAACAATTACATGGAGCATTTGGGATACTTGATGCAGCACTTAAGGACGCTCGTGAAGTTGTTAATGAGATTAAGACGGATGAATATCTTCCTACTCCAGGGTCTCAGAAAGCTGGGTAATTAAGTAATCTTAAAATTCTCTCAATAAAACATTACGAAAACACCGCTCGGGAAACTTGGCGGTGTTTTTTTGTATTGACGGTATGCTGCTTGATCTGGCAAGATTTATGCTGGTTTGGGCGGTTTGTTTGAGAGACGATGAAAATTCTTGTGGCCGTGAAGCGGGTGATTGATCCTTATGTCAAAA
>CAMDJY010000132.1 GCA_945901145.1 Legionella genomosp. 1
AGCTGGTAAACTTAGGTCAACCTCAATGGCTAAGGCCTCGCGATTAAAGTCATCAACGACGTTAAATGTTCTAAATTTTCGACCACACATTAATCCATCACTCATAAAATCAGCTGACCATGTTTTATTAATTGCATTAGGAACCACTAAAGAAATGGCCATTCTCGTTGGCAATCGCTTTTTCCCTTTACGCTTCAAGTTCAGCTTCAACATACAATAAATTCGATGAACACGCTTATGGTTCCAAGCAAAACCAAGCTGCCTCAGTTTGACAAAGAGTTTTTTAAACCCATATCGTGGGTACCGTTCTACTGCCGTCAGCAATGCATCCACAACAAGCTGGTCCTTCGTGGCATCCGGTTCATAATAATAAGCCGTGCGGCTCATCTTTAATCCAGAGCATGCCTTTCGAACACTCAACTCATGTGTCGCGACCAAATAATCAATCGCTTCTCTTTTGTCTGACGGCTTTAAAGCTTTTTTTCTATCAAATCTTTTAAAGCATGATTTTCAAGCGCCAAATCAGCATACATACGCTTTAATTTACGATTTTCATCCTCCAAGCCTTTTAGCCGTTTAACTTCGGATAACTCGAGCCCACCATATTTTGACTTCCATTTAAAGTAGGTTGACTCACCAACACCATGTTCGCGGCATACATCCTTAACCAAACGACCCGTCTCAACTAGCTTTAATATGTTTATTATTTGTGCTTCACTAAATTTTGATTTTTTCATTACATTTCTCCTCTGGTTCAATATTATGCCGGAGAAACTCTACTTTTAAATGGTCTTATTTTAAGGGATGCGCGATTCAACACGTATTACGACGTTCCTTGTCCAGCGGAAATAACGGGTGTTTTTCATTCAGCAGCTTTTCAAGACCCATCAAATCTTGTCCCACTATCTCCAGAAATGCGTGTTATTTATGAACAAACACTTCGCGATAATCTTTTACGATGTAATTCTTATCACCAAGCATTACGCTTACAAGTGGAGGATGATGGGCATGAATTAGGACGTACTTATGAAGCGATGAATCGTAATTATTGGATGATTTATCGTGCTTTGTAATGCCTAGAACAATTATCTGCACAACCCTGGACTTCAAAAATATCTTGTTCATTGCAAGATATTTGCTCTGCTGACTTGATTCTAGAGTGCGCACGTACTCATCATCAGCATGCAGAAGTATTTTTCCCGTGTCAGGAAGAGATAGCTGATATATTTGACGCGATAATGCTTAATTTAGAAACTCGTGGCCAAGAAACTTCTTTGTTCTTTGAACAACGCTTAACATCGTTTAATGCATTGATACAACAATTTATTCCACATGCCTCGCTCGGTATGAGTACGCCAGAGAAAGCTGCGATAGACGATCAGGCATTGGCATTATTAGAGGCAGTGATGCACCAGGTCAAACGTGGGGAGGTTCAAGTTTCGGCAGAAGGGCTAGCCAACGCAGTATTGCAAGGATTATCTGTCTTGAAAATGGCAAAAGAAGAAGGTAAATCAAGCATGTTAACAAATTTTTCTCAAGCCTTCTTATTATCTGATACTTCTAGAGCGTCTCGTACATCTCAAGTGAGAGGTACGTTATTCGCCCACGCCGAAACAAATGAGAGGGAGTCTCAGAGCATCCATAGGGGGTTGGGCTATTCTAATAGCTTGAATGAGGATGTATAATTGATACTTGCGCTTATTTTGTACAAACAAGCGCAATATATGATATAATGATTCATGTTTAAAGTGACGAGAAATGATGAGTATATTAAAGCAACTGTCATTACATCCAACTTTTTGTCATGCAGATGAGATGAATCATCTCTGTAAACCGCTGACAGCTTTTGGTATTTCATCTTTCGCAAATGCACGCGTCAATACGAGGGGCGAATTTTCAACAGTGTGTAATCGCCCTGATTATATGCGTCATTATCTTGAAAAAAAACACCATCAAGCCGATATTTCGGCAAAACCAGTTTCGTTTGATGCTGGGCAATACGTGATGTGGGACATGCTTGAGTGTCAAGGTCAAACAGCTGATATGTTAAGAGATGCTAACTCTTTTGACTATAAACACATTTTTACAATGATAAAACTGTCCGAAACACACACTAATTACTACCATTTTGGCACGCACCTAAATACCACCTCCATTAACCAATGGTATTTGAATAATCTGGATAAGCTAGATTTATTTATTCGTTATTTTGATGCGCATTTGGAAAATTCTAAATCGTTGTCGCAAGGACATGATATTTGTTTTCCAATTGCCTCTGAAGAATGCCAGATTGACTGGATGAATCGTTGTGCCGAGGATTTTTCAGAAGAACTGATTTTAACGCAATTTAGCAAGAGGCAGTTAGAGTGTTTAAGATTACTTGTTTCAGGACTTACTGCCAAAGAAATTGGACAAGCATTAAATCTTTCGCATCGTACAGTAGAAGATTATTTATCGATTTGCAAAATAAAACTTAAAGCGAAGAATAAAACCGATTTAATTGCAAAAATAATGCGATTTATTTCTTAGCACTATATTTATTACCGTAGTTTTACGGTGTATGCGTCAGGCTAATATTGTTATATAATGTTCAAAATAAATTCTGAATATGGAGTTTGACTGATGCAAAGTCATATCGAACACAATGCGGAAAAAGACGTTGAAGCGATAAATCAGATGCTATCTGAAATAGCAGCATCAAAGAAAGCGGCTGACGAAATAGAGCAACGTAATACACAAGAAAAACGGCAATTTGCCCAGGAATACAATATGAAAATAGCTGGAGAAGTTTTTCGTCTTGATAGGGCTATAAAAGAAAGTAAAGAAGAAATACAACGGCAACAGAAAATAATAGATGAAGCGAAGCACAACAGAGATAGAAAAAGACAAGAAAAAGTACGCGAGTTGCAACATACGCGACATATCAACGATAAAAATCAAAAATCTAACTTCAATACGGGTACCATAGCGTTTATTTCAGGTCTTTCTATTTGCAGTGCAGTCGTAGCACTTGCTTGCTTGAATTTTATTTCGATAGGATTGATGGTTGGCCTTGTTTTGACAACTGCTATCGTTTGTGGAGCCATAGGTTTTTTCGCGTCGAAATCGCAACCGAATCAGCCTAAACACAAAGCTATAGAAGGTGTAACTTCAGCACAACGCATCTTTGAGAGCTAACATGAAGATAGATTTACTTAAAAACCACCCAGAAATGATCTCGTCCTTAGCAAAAATTTGGTATGAATTGCTGGGCCAACATTGGGTGCCCGAGGTAACACTAGCGTCGATTGAACAAAAATTTCGTGCTCATCTTAATGAAGATATATTACCTTTAGCTTTCGTCGCGATAGAGAATAAGAAACCCATAGGAATGTGTGCTTTGCGAGAAAACGATGGAGTTCGTGAAGAACTGAGGCCTTGGTTAGGCTCTTTAATTGTAGATAAACACTGCCAAAATCGAGGAATTGCAAAGCAATTGATAGATGTTGTGAAAGCACAAGCCCGATGCATGGCGTTTAATGAACTTTATTTATTAACATTCGACAAAACCTTACCACAATACTATCAACGTCATGGATGGAAAAACATAGGAACAGATATACTTAAATCCCATCCTGTGACAATAATGAGTATTTCACTACTGTAAGATGAGTGATGACAAACGCAAAACTTAGTACACAACCTATGTTTACTTGGAAAAATATTCTTCGTATGGCTTTGAAGCACAAGCGAGATTTCATCCAAGCCAATATCATGTCGATATTAACAACTATTTTTTCTCTCCCAATCCCGCTTATTATCCCAAGTTTAATTAATGAGGTTTTATTAAAGCAGCCTGGATTTTTTACAAAATTGTTGTCTTATTTATTACCAAAAAATTTGATCACGCCAGCACTAATATTAATCACCGCTTTTTTGTTAGTACTCATGATGCGTTTACTTGAGGAAATACTTATTGTATTACAGCGGACTAAATTCAAAACGATTTCTAAAGATGTTGTATTAAATATCAGGGTCAAATTACTGCATCATTTAAATCGCATCTCAATAAAAGAATATGAAACGCTAGGTAGCGGAAAACTATCCACTTTTTACATCAAAGATTTAGACACAATTGATGAGTTTATTGGAACGAGTGTCAGCCAGACGATCATTGCGATTCTTGCTCTAATAGGTGTCGTCACTGTTTTGTTGGTGATTAACTGGAAAATTGCGTTATTTATCTTATTATTTAATCCATTTTCACTGATCTTAACTGCAAAATTCTCCAAAAAATTAAAGGAGCTTAAGGCTCGTCAAAATAAGGCGTTTGAGTTATTTCAAGAAGCATTTATCGAAACTATTGATGCGATGACACAAATTCGAGCGGATAATAAAGAATCTAGTTTTATTCAAAAGCTTATTTTAAAAGCCCAACGAGTTAGAGATGACTCCATCGCTTATGAATGGAAAACTGAAATGGTCAGTGATTTTTCAGGAATGCTCCTTTTTATCGGTGTGGATTTGTATTACATCTTTGGCATCACATTAATTTTATTAAACGATTTTACTATAGGGATGATGATTGCACTTTTGCAGTATGTCTTCCAAGTACAATGGTATATGAATCTTCTCGCTACAATACAATCAAAGTTTTATGCTGCAAGTGCAGCATTATCACGAATTAATGAAGCCATGCTGTTAGAGACAGAACCACAATATCCAATCAAGCAAAATCCATTTGTAAATACAGAATCTGTTTCGATTCACATTGAGCATTTAGATTTTTCGTATTCTAAAAATAAACCTATTCTCCAAAACATCTCCATGGATATCGATGCTAAAAAACGTATTGCCGTCGTTGGCCCAAGTGGCGTAGGTAAATCCAGTATCGTACAAGCTATTTTAGGTTTTTATCCATTTAGTGCAGGGAAAATTACGATTAATGAGACCCCTGTGCAGGATACTGGATTTGAACTTATACGACAGAACATATGTACCGTTCTACAACAGCCAGCCATATTTAACG
>CAMDJY010000133.1 GCA_945901145.1 Legionella genomosp. 1
ATTAATAGAGTATGATTTGCAAGCCCTAAATAATTGTTTGCACATAAATTAATAACTTCACGATCCGCAACATCAACGAGTGCCTGTTGAGGACTTGTAATCACCCGCTCAGGTTTAAATAAACCCTCCTGGGTTATCGATTCCAGCTCAGTTTGTAAAAATTCAGTAAAACGATCTCGCACAGCATCCTCCTTAAGAGAAAAACAATCGCCGAAGATGATAGCAAATTTTAGACAGAGTCACTATGCTCTTTCTATCAAATCTTGCTAAAATAGTTACAACACTTTAACCTAGTACATCTTTAAAAAACGATAACACTTATGAATACTTCAACTGCACGCATCAACATGATCAAACAGCAACTCAGAACTGGGGATATTTTAAATCCCAAGACGCTATCATTGTATAATCAAATTCCCCGTCAAACATTTGTGCCTCTGGAATTTCAAAATTTTGCCTATACGGACATGCAAATCGAACTGCCGCATGGTCAGCGCATGATGACTCCCCTAGAGGAAGCCACACTTCTCCAAGCATTAAATCTAGAAGGCGATGAGGTGGTTTTAGAAATAGGAACTGGTACCGGGTTTCTAACTGCCTGTTTAAGTAACTTATGTAAAAAAGTCATCAGTATTGACATTCATGCAGATTTTACAGAAGCCGCTCGCAAAAAATTAACTGACCCAAAATATAAAAACATTGAATTACACACAGGTGATGGATCTTTAGGATGGGTAAATGACGCACCCTATGACGTTATTATATTTACCGGTGCGATGCCTATGATCAAAGAAACACATCGCTTGCAAGTCAATTTAGGCGGAAAATTGTTTGCGATCATTGGAGAAGATCCTATCATGCAGGGTCAGTTGCATCAGTTGGATGCTGATGGGAATTGGCATCAATCACTTCTATTTGAAACTCAATTGCCCTATTTAGACCATACTCAAACAAAAGATCATTTTATTTTCTAGGATGTAGCATCAATGAGAAAAATAGTATGTGTGCTATTGCTTCTCACAGGAATCAAATCAACCGAAGCTGCTGATTTAATGGATGTGTATAGGCAAGCATTAGAGAATGATACAACATTCAAAGCTGCCTATAGCACATTTATGGCAAATAGTGAGATTTTACCACAAGCCAAAGCAGCTTTATTGCCACAATTAACCCTTAAAGGCCAAACCAGCGCCAATCAACAAAATGTCACAGCTGGTGAGTTCACCGTCAAAGAAGCCTATCGCAATCAACAATGGCAACTCATTGCCTCACAATCTATTTTTAACTATCAAGCCTGGAGTAGCTTACAACAGGCCAAAGCTTCGGTAAAAGCTGCACACGCAACTTTTAATGATGCCGCACAAAAGCTCATCATCCGCACGACAAATGCGTATCTTAACGTTCTCTACGCTCAAGATACGCTAAGTTTTGCAGAAGCCAAAAAGCGTGCTAATAAGCGGCAATTAGACCAAGCAACACAACGCTTTAATGTCGGCTTAGATGCAATTACCTCAGTATACGACGCTCAGTCTGCTTATGATCAATCAATAGCGGATGTCATTGCAGCTAAAAACAATATTGTCACTCAAAGTGAAAATCTACGCCAACTAACCGATCATTTATACGATCATCTCGCACCATTGCGTCACCACAATATTCCTCTCATATCACCCGAACCTGATAATAATGAAGAATGGATAGCCACCGGACTTCGACAAAATTACAAACTTTTGGCTTCTAAATTTAATTTACAAGCAGCACGTGAAAACATTAAAGCGCAATCTGCAGGCAATTGGCCGGTGTTATCCTTACAAGGAAGTACAATACAAAATCGAAATTCCAATCCTGGAGGTTACACGGGGACTATGCCTGCTGGCAGCAATCAAGTCATTGATAATACAGTGAGTGGTGTTTTTATTCCTTCAACCCAACAAATCTCAAATATTGCAATTGCAGTCAATTTTCCTATTTTTCAAGGGGGATTAGTTGAGTCTCAAACAAGACAAGCTCAATTTAACTATCAAACGAGTAGTGAGAAAATGGAAAATGTTCATCGAAGTCTCATTGTTAATACACGTATTACCTATAACACTATTCTTTCAGGTATTAGCAAAATCAAGGCTGATCGAGCCACTTTGTTATCTCAAGAAAATACAGTACAAAGCACAGAATCACAGTTTTTAGTGGGTACCAGAACCATGGTAGATGTGGTCATTGCCCAAAAAAATCTTTTTCAAGCTCAGCAACAACTTGCAAAAGATCAATATGATTATATGAATGCCATTTTGTCTTTAAAATATTTGGCGGGTTCGTTGAATATCGCAGACCTTGAAGAACTTAATTCTTGGCTTGCAAGTCAAAGCGTAAATGCCACGCTGCATTAAACATTAGCAATGGCATTCAATTTTTATGAAGGGATAAAACCACGAACGCAACGGACATTAGCAATCAAATTTTTAGTCACGCTATTTTCAGCACCACCATTAAATCCTAAAAGTAACGCATTATTAACACTCATTTCGGTCGAACTCCAATAATTAGCATTAGAAGCATTAATCACGATTCGGTTTTGATATAAACAATTGAGCTGATCAATTGCGGGCAAAAACCATCCTGTCGTAAATCCCCCAGTTGTAGCATAAACATTACACAGCCCAGCGGCATACGCTGTGCCTAAACCTAACATATTCACAACAGTTGAGGTATTCATGACGCCGTTTGTTGTGCTCGTCGCATTAGTGGTTGTACTCGCTCCACCCCATTGTATATTTGTAGCATTATCATTTAACTGTGCAATCAAATACCCAGCATTAGTCGGCGGTGAAATGGTTGGGTCCATGCACGCGATAATACCACCATTAGCAGGATCACCGAGTTCAACAGTTGTTTTTAAGGTAAAGTTCTGCGTGATATTGGTGGAACTACACACACCATTAGGGCCTACTGAACACGCTAAGGGTATACAACTAAAACTTGAACTTGAGAAATTACTCTGAGGTATCGTCTTGTCCGTACTATAAAAAGTAATGGCTAAAGAATTAAGTGTCGTCAAATTGGGTATGCCAAGGTTATTCGCAACGTCCCAAGTTGACGTTTGCACTAATCCAAAATGTTGGTTTATGCTGATTGGGAAGCTAGGCGCACCTGATGATGGCGTGGTATAACTCCCAGCTGTCGTGCCGCTACAATCTGATGACGTAAAATAACTTAAAGTTATCATAGTAATTTCGCTCGCATCAACTCCGTTTGTCGTGTTCGCTGTTTGATTGAAAAAAACTGTTTTCGCGTCAGAAAATACACTTGGGTCCCAAGCATCATTAGCATCTAAATTTGCTAAAATAGATGTCACCATAACTGGCAGTTTGGCATAGGTTATTTCAGGGATCAAACACCACATTATAATTGGCATAAAAAATATCTTTAAATGCATCCTTTTTTTTTGCTTTGGATCAATTGCCATGGTCACTCCTTTGATAGATTTTATTATTTTTATTTTTTTAAAATTTATGACGCCAATACCCCAAGATTTGACTCAGGAGTATTGATTGCTCCCCCTTCGATATCATCAAATAACAGTATATTTAATCTAGGTGGAATATAAACTAAACTTAATTTTTCAGAAGATAAATCCAACTCATTTTTTTCTTTTTTATCAATCATAAAAACTCCATATTATTATCCGAAATACATCATATATTTAAATAACAAAAAAGATCAATTTTTATTTATTATTTTAGTAAGATTTTTTTAAAAAAAATAAAAATATTATCTAGAAATTATCAATTGGTGCTTTTAGATTGTCATTTTAAGTGCAGACAGTTAAACTTATAGGTGAGTCCCAGTGGCGCAGCTGGATAGCGCGGCCCCCTCCTAAGGGGCAGGTCGCAAGTTCGAATCTTGCCTGGGACGCCATTGAAAAATAAAGAGTTTTTTAAATAAATCCATTAGAGAAACAAGATCATTTCTTGACGCTTGGATTTCCGCCATAAATAGATCTAATTGCTCTGCGGAATTAAATGGATGATGTTGTAAGTCATGAACTGTTTGTGGATACCCTGGTCTTAGCATTTTCTTTCTATAACGCTCGATTGCTAACTCATTTGCGAGAATCAACGCTTGTTTCATTGCTAACCCCTCATTATCTTTTCAATAGAGATTCAATATGTCCATTTATAACGGTTATCTCGAAATCCCAGATAACCATTATAAAGCTCATTAAATTTGACAACTAAAGAACTTATAAATTTGAAATTACGCCGCACGCTATTCGCGAACCTCCACCACCTAAAGGGGGATTATCTGAGTAATTATCCCCATTTGCATGGATCATGAGCGTTAGTCCTTGTAAATCGCTCACATGAAGTCTCGGGGCTAAAGTTACAAGAGTTGCTTTGCCATCCATATCAACATACAGAGCGGGTAAATCACCTAAATGACCTTCTCCATAAGGCCCTTGATGGCTTTTAGCCTCCTGTGGATCAAAATGCCCGCCAGCATGGTTTCCCATATCTCCACAATCTGGATGCTGATGCAAATGCAGCCCGTGCAAACCAGGTGTCAGATTCCCTAGTTCGGGTTGAATTAGTAAGCCGTAGCGAGTATCAGTAAAAACAACTCGACCCAGCGCTGCACTTTGATTATCCTGAGTAGAATATAAAGTTGCAGAAGTTGTATCTGCCTGGCTCGTACTAGCCCATAAGCATAGGATGCCTAAAATAACTTGATATTTTTTCATTTTAAATCTCCAAATTAGGATTATTGTCGGCGCAATCGTAAGCAGTTACTAATGCATTGAGTGTAGCAGCAAGACGCAAAACGGACTGAATGTCGCGCCAAAATGATAATGTTCCCATAATTCCAAAATGAAAGTGTCCCCCAGAAACGTGGACTACTCTTAAGTTGACTAAACAAAAAGGGAGTCCAAGGAATGGGAGACTTATTGATTATGAGTAAAATAGAGTTAAGGCGCAAAAGTATTTTTGATTTAGTGAAAATAG
>CAMDJY010000134.1 GCA_945901145.1 Legionella genomosp. 1
ATTTAAATATTGCTGTTAACTCGCTTGTTAACTTGCGTGAGAATTTTGAGGCGATTATTAAAGAGATCTCTAAGCTTGAATTTGAAAGTGATCATCATCAACAAGCAAAAAATAAGATGGTTAAGAGTTTAAATAAAGCGATGGACGCTTTTTGGGATAATACTCCTCCTAGTAAGGATAGCTATAAGATATTCAACAGTTCATGCCAAAAAGCGATGGGTGATGCTGAAGAACAATTTGCTAAACATGGTGGGTTTAGTCTTTGGAGAGATATTATCGTTCCTATACTTAATACTTTGATTAAAATTGTGACTTTGATTGGCAAATGGGTCCATTATTTGGATAAGAAATATGAACCCAAATATTATGAAAATCCATTGACTCAAGCACAATTGCTCTGGCAAAAACAAAATTTTAGAGACAGGCTGAAAGAAAATTTAGAGGATCTTCAAGAACAGATAGATGATCTTGATAATGAATCCCCAAGTCCTTAATTAAAGGTATATTTTGCAAAGCAGAATAAAACATTTCCTGCGTCTAGAGCACCGGGGATGTAGGTGGCAAATAATGAAAAGCGTTTATAGCTGAATGAAACCAGTGGCAAAGCGCCAGGAAAAGGCGCGCCGTGAAACATATCAGAGCGCGCGGTTAAAAAAATAGTATAACCAATCCCTGCTCGAGTGTTTTCTGAAAAATGCGCTGTTTTGATGAACCCATATCCGCCAATTGGCTCAAGATCTCGATGTGAATCCAGAAACGTCATCAAGTATAAGCTGTTCCAGTCTCCATCAGGATCAACATAACCTTTGCCGAGACCCGCACCCCAAGCAACTTCATTGTATGATTTTACGCGCTCTCTTGAGTACGTATAGCGATTGTGCCAGGCATATCCTGATAAATAGAGATCATTTTTACCTTGCGTCCAAGTATTGTAAAGTACGGTACAGATGGGTTGAAACCACTTAGGATGCTTCACGCATGCCTCGGGTGTCGACGTTTCAGCAGCTACAACGCCGTTCATTAATATCATCATGAGGCAGAAAAAACGCAATTGTTTCACTTAAAAATAATAGCTGCTGGTTGTTAATAGTTTTGATGTAAAATACATCAATTGTTTGAGCAAAAGCGGCAGCTCTTTTGCACCTGCGTTGATAGCAATTTCGGCATGTTTTTCCTCATCCATTTTCATTTGGGACAGAATGGCATGTGTTTTTTGATCTTGAAGGGGAAGGCGTTCTATATGCCTCATTAAATGAGCTGTGACTTGACGTTCGGTTTCAGCGACGAAACCTAAGCTCCATGAATCACCAATAAGACCGGCACAAATACCTAATAATAGTGAACCCGCATACCATACAGGGTTTAACAAGCTTGGTTTATTTTTCAATTCTTTTAAGCGTTGTTCACACCAGCCCAAATGATCTCGTTCTTCTTGTGCAGATAGATTCATCTGCGTTCTCGTAGTTTCGAGTTTTGCTGTGATGGCCTGCCCCTGATATAGCGCCTGAGCGCAGACCTCGCCTGCATGATTGACGCGAAGTAAGCCTGCGATATGTTGACGTTCGTCATGACTCAAAATAGGTTCTGCAAACTGATTTGCAGGACTTTCACGTTCAGTATGTCTTTTTTGAGGGGGATAAATTGTTCGTAACATATTATCGGCGTTGATGATGCAATGATCAATTAGGTTTAATATACGCATTAAAAAATAAATTAAGTTTTATTCACTTGGTATAGGTTAACAATTTTGGATTGATTCGGCAAATCAGTTATGATGTGAGGATGATAAGTTGAAGCTTGAAAAAATTTATGATGATAGATTACAAATCTCGACGCGTGGCTTTAGCCAATCAATTACCACCCAATACGATAGCTGTTATACCAGGGGCTATTGAACAAATTAGAAATGGAGATGCACATTATCAATTTTGCCAAGATAGTGATTTCTTCTACCTCACAGGTTATGAGGAGCCAGAAGCGCTGTTGTGCATCACCTCGGGTCAGGACACCCAGAGTATTTTATTTAATCGTCCGCGTGTCGCAGCTGAAGAACAGTGGACCGGAGCTCGATTGGGACAGGAGGGGGCTGTTAGTGAGCTTCAGATGGACGCTGCATTTCCAATCAATGCTCTGGCTTCAAAGTTATCAGCCTTATTTGCTGAGCGCGCGACTATTTACTATCCCGTAGGTCGATATCTAGTTTATGAAAAAATGGTATTTGACGCTTGGCAGGCGGTAAAAAACAAGGTTAGACAAGGTGTTCAGGCACCACAAGCTTTTGCCGATATTGCGCCTATTTTAGGTGAAATGCGTTTAATTAAAAACGAGGCTGAGCTCTGGTATATGCGGGAAGCTGCGCGTATTTCCGTACTCGCGCATCAACGTGCGATGCGTGCTTGTCGATTTTTAAAGCTTGAATATGAATTAGAAGCTGAGTTCTTATATGAAATAGTGCGTCAAGGGTGTCGTGCAACCGCATATGACTCTATTGTCGCCGGCGGAGCTAATGCTTGCACGCTACATTATACTGAGAACAATCAACCCTTAGTATCAGGTCAATTAGTTTTAATGGATGCAGGCGGTGAATATCATCATTATGCAGCAGATATTACGCGAACTTATCCTATTAATGGTCGTTTTTCTACAGAACAGCGTCTGATTTATGAATTGGTATTGCGTGCACAACAAGCAGGGATCGCCAGGATAAAGCCTGGTGTGCCTTGGAATTGCATTCAACAAGCGATTGTTCGGGTGTTGGTTGAAGGGCTTGTTGACTTAAATATTTTAACAGGTGACGTGCAGGCCTTGATTGAACAAGAAGCTTATAAGCCTTTTTATATGCATTCATCTGGTCATTGGTTGGGTTTAGATGTTCATGATACTGGTCTTTATAAGCAAGAGGGTGTGTGGCGCCCATTAATAGCTGGCATGGTGTTAACTGTCGAACCTGGGCTTTATATTTCACCAAATCTTGATCAAGTTGATTCTAGATGGCACGGCATTGGTGTTCGTATTGAAGATGACATTCATGTGACTGCGACTGGTTTTGAAAATCTAACAGAAGCGCTGCCTGTCGCCATTGATGCAGTTGAGGATTTACTGGGTGGTTAACAGCGTTGATATTCTTATTATTGGCGGCGGGCTGATTGGTCGCTTATTAACTTTGGCATTAAAGCCTCTAGGTTTCAACATCTTGATGGTTGATAATAAAGCACTTTTACAGGATGCTTCCGTATTTGATGCCCGAAGTTTAGCTTTATCCCCTGCAAGTATCCATGTTTTGCAAACTTTAGGGATTTGGTCTTTGCTTCAAGATGATGTGACGTTTATTCACAACATTCATGTTTCTGAGCAAAGCGCATTTGGTCAAGCGCGTCTTTTAGGGTCGGAACAACAGCCTCTGGGTGCGGTGGTGGAAGTGTCGGTTTTGGAGCATGCGCTTTGTACACAGATTGCGCCGCATGAGATTTTAGCCCCTGCAACCTTGCGTGCGTTTGATGTTGCTGCACAAATTGCAACGATTGAGACATCCACTGGCGAACAGAAAATCAATGCGCGCTTTGTCGTCGGCGCTGATGGGGCTCATTCTTTTCTGCGGCAATGCTGTCAACTATCTTTTTACAAAAAAGATTATCATCAGCATGCAATCATTGCTAATATCGGTCTTGCGAGATCTCATCAACATTGGGCATATGAGCGCTTTACCAGGCAAGGACTTTTGGCCTTATTGCCGATGACAGGTTTACGTGCAGCGCTCATTTGGACCGCTTTGCCTGATGAGGTTAGTCGCTTAACTCATTTAAGCGATCAAGCGTTCTTAACGACACTGCAACGTACTTTTGGTTATCGACTGGGTCGTTTTGTGAAAGTGGGTCAGCGTTCGGTTTATCCACTTCATCAAATTTTAATGCGAACGCAAGTTAAGGATTCAGTAGTTTTTATCGGCAATGCAGCTCATACATTGCATCCGGTTGCCGGGCAGGGATTTAATTTAGGCTTAAGAGATGTTGCGATGCTGGTACAATGTTTTGCTAAAAATGGATTAAGTCCATCAACATTACAGTCGTATCAAGCACAAAGACAGGCCGACCAAGCAATCATTACGCAACTAACAGATGGTTTAGTCAAAGTCTTTAATAATCAATTACCCGGCGTTTCTTTGGTACGCAGCTTGGGATTAACGCTGGTTGATAATAGTGCTGTTTTAAAAAAAATTTTGTCTCATTATGCCAGTGGTTATGGCGGCATACTCTCTGACCTTGTCTGTGGTATACCGCTTTCGGGTTCTCAATGAGATTGAAATTTGTAGCTTTTTAGGCTGCAATGATATTGTAAACCCCCCTTAATTAGTGCCATAAATTAGTAGAGTCTACCGACTGACTATGTTTCAATTTGTACTGGTTTGGTGACAGGGGTTCTAGCCCGGAACCGGCGAAATTTCCGGATAAAAATTGCTCACTCACAACTGGTTTTCCCGCATATCAAAACATAAGCAATTATGCTGAGAATGCAAGCTCCTCTTCATTTCTAGTTTTAATTTAGCCGTCTTTATTTTGAGTGCACCGTGGCTAATCCTTTATGTTATAGCCTCCATCTATGTAGATCACTTGACCGGTAACGGAATTTGCTTTGGAAATTAGGAAATAGGCAGCCTCACCAATTTCTTCTATAGTAACCAACTGTTTAAGTGGGGCTTCGTTCTTGGCTTTTTCCATTAGCTCATCAAATCTAACTAAACCCGAGGCAGCACGTGTTTTCACAGGCCCAGGAGATAGAGCATTGACTCTTATATTTTTACTACCAAGCTCCATTGCTAGATAGCGCACAGATGCCTCCAACGCCGCTTTGACAGGCCCCATCATATTATAATTTTGGACAACTTTCTCTGCCCCATAATAACTCATGGTGATGATCGATCCGCCGTTTGTCATAAGCGGTTCAGCTGCTTTTG
>CAMDJY010000135.1 GCA_945901145.1 Legionella genomosp. 1
GTCATTGGATACGGCTTAGAAGAGCAATTGATCGCATCAGATACCTTGGCTTTACGTTCTTTTGCACAATCGATTGCCTATCTTGAAGAAGGAGACAGTGTTCGTCTCACATCAACAACGGTAGAATTGTTTGACAAAGATAACCAACCTGTCATCCGTGAAATCATTTCTTTAAATGATGATATTCATGCAATCAGTAAAGGTTCTTATCGTCACTTTATGCTTAAGGAAATTTTTGAGCAAGGTCAAGTCATTGCCGATACACTTGAAGGACGGGTCGCAAGTTTAGACATTTTACGTGCAAATTTTGGCGAACAAACATTACGCGTCTTTGATCAAGTCAAGCACATCCATATTATTGCTTGTGGTACTAGTTATCATGCAGGGTTGGTCGCAAAATATTGGCTAGAGTCTTTGGCCGAACTGCCGACACAAGTTGAAATTGCGAGCGAATATCGTTACCGTGATGTTGTTGTGCCTGATGCAACTTTATTCGTTTGTATTTCTCAATCTGGCGAAACAGCAGATACTTTAGCTGCACTGCATAAAGCTAAAATGAAAAATTATTTAGCAACGTTTACCATTTGTAATGTTGCTTCAAGTACCATGGTTCGCGAAGCCGATAGTGTTTGGTTGACGCGTGCCGGGGTGGAAATTGGTGTAGCCTCTACCAAAGCATTCACAACACAATTAGCTGCGTTACTCATGTTTGCCGCTGTACTATGTCAAGATGAGACACGTGCACAGGAAGTCCTCGCCCAACTTCAACAGTTACCCGAGCATATTGATCGTGTTTTAAAAATTGCTCCTGAAATTGAAGCATTAGCGGCTACATTTGTGAATAAATCGCACGCACTCTTTTTAGGTCGGGGCGTTGAGTATCCTGTTGCTCTAGAAGGGGCATTAAAGCTTAAGGAGATTTCATATATTCATGCTGAGGCGTATCCTGCGGGTGAGTTAAAACATGGACCTTTGGCATTAGTAGATAGTCAGATGCCGGTGATCGCCGTCGCACCAAATGATGAATTACTCGATAAATTAAAGTCTAATTTACATGAAGTGAGTGCGCGTGGTGGACAGTTAATTGTCTTTGTAGATGACGCGCAAAATTGGCCGTCAAGCCAAGCACGGTTAATTTCAGTTCCTCATTGTGGCCAATGGATTGCTCCGATTATTTTCACATTGCCTTTGCAGCTTCTTGCTTATCATGTTGCTGTTGCGAAGGGAACAGATGTTGATCAGCCAAGAAATTTAGCAAAATCAGTGACAGTAGAATAGCTATAGGTGCAAGTGACTCGAGTGTGAGATATAATGCTCGAGTTTTTTACTTGTCTGATTGAGGATAGACATGACGCCAGAGATGTTAGCGGTAGCAGCGACAGTTGCAGAAGAGCTCAAAATTGCTGTTGACAAGGTGCAAGCAGCGATTGAGCTTTTAGATGATGGTGCTACAGTTCCATTTGTTGCGCGTTATCGTAAAGAGGTCACAGGAGGGTTAAGTGATACCCAGCTACGTCATATTAGCGAACGATTAGACTATTTACGTGAGTTAAATATTCGTCGTGATTCTATTTTAAATAGTGTTCGGGAGATGAATCATTTGACGCCAGCGCTTGAAGCAGCGCTGCATGCGGCAAATACTAAGGCACAATTGGAAGATTTATATTTGCCTTATCGTCCTAAGCGTCGAACGAAAGCCTTAATCGCAGAGGAAGCAGGTTTATTGCCTTTATCAGACAGCTTGATTCATGATCCTACGCTCGACCCAATAGAAGCCGCTGCGCCATTTGTTAATCTACAGGCAGGGTTTGGTGATGTCGCAGCCGTTCTTGAAGGGGCTCGTCAAATTTTAATTGAGCGTTTTGTGTGTGATGCTGCGGTGATTCATGAATTGCGCGTTTATTTATGGGAACATGGTGTCTTAAAAACTAGGGCAGTAACCCAAGAGAAGAAATCATCTGCGCATAAATATGCCGATTATTTCGATTACGCAGAGCCAATTAAAAAAATTCCGTCCCATCGAGCTTTAGCTTTGTTTCGAGGACGTCGTGAACAAGCGATTCAGATGGCTTTAGTATTACCAGAAAATGAAGATTACTGTGAGCATTATCTTGCTCAAAAATTTCAGATTATAGATCAAGGCCGTCTTGCCGACCCATGGTTATTAGAAACTGTACGTCTTGCCTGGAAGACTCGCTTGGCGCATAAAATCGAATCAGAGCTTTTCGCCAGATTGCGAGAATTAGCAGATGATGAGGCAATCCATGTTTTCACCCGTAATTTACGAAATCTGCTCTTGGCAGCGCCTGCTGGAAAAGAAGTGACGATGGGGCTTGATCCTGGTATTCGCACTGGAGTTAAAGTCGCTGTGATTGATGGTACTGGGAAGTATCTGAATGAAACTACGGTTTTTCCTTTTTCTCCAAAAAATGAATGGCACGAAGCCATCGCTGAACTGGCAAAATTGGCAGCCAAATATCATGTTCGTTTAATTAGTATCGGTAATGGAACCGGCTCACGCGATACAAGTCGCTTAGTCAATGAGCTTTTAAAGCAATACCCAGATATGACGATGACGCCTGTCCTCGTCAATGAAGCAGGCGCCTCTGTTTATTCTGCGTCTGAATCTGCAGCAGAAGAATTCCCAGATCTTGATGTGACTTTAAGAGGTGCGGTATCGATTGCCAGACGCCTACAAGATCCATTGGCTGAGCTTGTAAAAATAGATCCTAAAGCGATTGGGGTAGGTCAATATCAACATGATGTGAATCAATCTCGTTTAGAGCGTCGTCTACATGACGTCGTTGAGGATTGTGTGAACCATGTTGGCGTAAATGTTAATACAGCTTCCGTTGCCTTATTAACTTATGTTGCAGGGTTGAATACAACACTTGCTAAAAATATCGTTGCTTATCGGGATGAGCATGGTCCATTTAAAGATCGAGAGCAGTTAAAACAAGTTCCACGTATGGGTGATAAGACTTTTCAACAGGCTGCTGGATTTTTACGAATTACCGAAGGGACGAATCCCTTAGATGCGTCTGGTGTACATCCTGAATCTTATCCATTGGTTCATAAGTTATTAAACGTCTTAGGGTCAACATTGCAAGATGTGCTACAAGATGCCAAGCGGTTGCATGTACTTGAACCTCAGCAATTTGTTGATGATCAATATGGCTTGTTGACAATTCGAGATGTATTACAAGAGCTTGAAAAGCCAGGACGTGATCCTCGGCCTCTATTCAAAACCCCTGTATTCCAAGAGGGGGTTTTGGAAATCAGTCATTTAAAAGAAGGCATGATATTAGAAGGCGTGGTCAGTAATGTCACTAATTTCGGTGCTTTTGTGGATATCGGCGTTCATCAAGATGGATTAGTGCATATTTCAGTTTTAACAGATCGCTTTGTTCGTGACCCGCATGAAGTGATTAAAGCCGGTGAAATTGTAAAAGTAAAAGTCATGGAAGTGGATCTTGCTCGTAAGCGTATTGGTTTGAGTATGAAAGATCTAGAGCCCTCAAAAAATCATCAACAACCTCGATCTAAATCTAAGCCTCAGGCTAAGACACAAATTAAGCCTAAGTCAAAACCACAAGTTTCTCCGGTCTCTAAGGCCCCGTTTAATACGGCGATGGCCGATGCTTTAGCTAAGCTGAAACATGTTTCTTCGTGATATTGCATGATGACTGAAATTGAAACGGTTAAAGAATGGTTAGAAGACATGGCGCTGTCTATTGAGAATCAGGATGAGCCCTCGACAGATTATTATGATTTTTTTGTGCAAGAGCCTGAGCTTGCTTTAACTATTTTGCAATTACTAACAGCAATGAATGAGCAACAAATCGACGAAGCTCGGGCGTATTATTCTGCTTGTATCTTTGGTTTTGATGTCTGTGTTGCGCAACTCCAATCAGCCTTTGAAAATGGGAATAAACATGCGGAAAAAGTCATACAACAGGTGATGACTTTTATTGCTGATCTGATTAAGACTGGTACACATCAGTTGACGTTTTGGCTACCTATTTTGAATGCTTTTTATAATGTCCATGTTGAATTATCGCCTGTATTAAAAGCTGCTTATTTGGATTTAGTCGATGCAGAAGATGAGCAAGTTGTATTTGGTGGTGACGATAGTCATTTGCAATCTATTCGTGAATTGATTCAGGAATTATCCGATTTAACTGTATTTGATATTGCCGAGAATTTTTTTGCTCAAAGCTATGCGATGCCGCCAGAATTTTTTTGTGATTTAGTGTTAGATTTATACCATGTTGAAGAAGGACAGGAGATTGGCTTATTAGCGTTGTTGCATCCACAATATGAGGTGCGGGAAATTGTTGTGAGTACTCTAGATTCTTTATTTGATCAGGTCGTATTAAGTTCTCAGGCACTTTCTCGGTTGCAGGCGATTAAGGCTTGGTATCCTGAAACTTATCATGCACAATTTACTCGATGGATCAAAGCACAGCGTAAGAAAGAAGTGGTATTTCATCAAAAGACACCAGCAAAAATAATCAGTATTCGAGCAACAGAAGTCGATGGTGGTGGCGCGCAAGGCATTTTTATTCATTTAAAATATGGCCGGTCTTATCGTTTATGTGGCATGTTATTTAAACAAGAGCTCGGGATTAAAGACGCATGGATAACTTCCAAGATGACGCGCCAGGAAGTCGATGCCTATAATGAAGAAGTTTTTCATGAAACGGTCACGCTGCGAGAGGTTGATTTAGCTTATCTTGAGTCAATGACGAATCATTTTTTAGCCATCACTCTTGAGCATGGAGGGATGCCTGATTTACATTTGCTAGAAATACAAGAAGAATTAGGCTTACATTTTATTCCGAAACATGTTGATATCCTAGCTGTGATTGATCAACTAAGCGTCCAAGTTACCCCATTTACTGAGGCTGCTTTAGAAGCTTCTTTGATGCGTT
>CAMDJY010000136.1 GCA_945901145.1 Legionella genomosp. 1
CATTGAAATTTCAACCGCGGCAGATGGTGACCTCGATCTCGACACCCTCAAACAACATCTTGGCCCCAAAACAGCGGGCATTATGCTGACCAATCCATCAACACTTGGATTATTCATGCGCCAAATTAAAGAAATCGCCGATCTTGTCCATGAGGCTGGTGGCCTGCTCTATTATGATGGTGCGAATTTGAATGCAATTCTAGGTCAAGTCAAACCAGGGGATATGGGCTTTGATGTGATGCATCTTAATCTTCATAAAACCTTTGCCACCCCTCACGGCGGTGGTGGACCTGGCGCCGGCCCCGTAGCGGTCAATGCACGACTCAAAGCCTTCTTACCTTTACCGTATGTCATCCAAGATGAACAGGGTTATCGTTATGCAACACCAAAAGACTGTCCACAAAGTATTGGTAGGCTATCTTGTTTTATGGGGAACACTGGTATTTTACTCCGCGCCTATTTTTATATCCGCTTATTAGGCAAAGAAGGCTTAGTCCGTGTAGCTCAATACGCAACACTTAATGCAAATTACTTACTCAATGAACTCACAAAAATCGGCTTTACCGCAGCATACCCCGGCCGACGGGCAAGTCATGAATTTATTTTAACCCTGAGTGCTCTAAAAAAGCAAAATGGGGTGCTCGCCATGGATGTAGCAAAACGTTTACTAGACTATCAAACACACGCACCCACCACTTATTTTCCATTGTTAGTCCCTGAATGTTTTCTCATCGAACCGACAGAAACAGAATGCAAAACAGAATTAGATCATTTTGTCAGCGTGATGAAAAGTATTTTACATGAAGCAAAAAGTGATCCATCCTATCTAAAAAGCGCACCGCATACCCTACCAGTAAAACGACTCGATGATGTCAAGGCAGCGCGAATATTAGACTTAAATTATTTTAAAGCAGTTGAGCATGAAGTAGACAAAACACAAGAAGCAATTATTAATTAGGACCTACTTAATATCATGGAGTGATGCCAATGAACAGTAAAAGTTTTTCACAACGATTTAATCGCGAGCTTATTACTTTAGGCTTACCAGAAGACATCAACGAGAAAACCAAAGCAGTTTCTAAAGTATTCGGAGTCACGCGTCATCTGGCAAATGCTATGATTTTCGGACATGCCGTGCTTACAGCCGCCGAAATCGATAAAATTGCCAGAACCTTAGAAGTGTGTCCGCTGTGGTTAAGTGGGCAAACAGAACGTCGAAAAGCCTATCCCGGACATGAAGTCGTCGAGGAGGAAGTCTAAAAGTCTAAGCAGTATCGGACAGGATTATATGATATTATAACGCAAGTTCATTGACCAACATGAGAGAGTAACCATGGAGTGTCTAAGTTATTGCATTGCCAATAGCATTGATCTCACCCGCCTTGATAACTATTATAAAACGACTGCTATCGGCTATATTTCAACCAAATATCGGGATGTTCTGAAATTAGTTCCTATCGAATCGGCAGATATTATGGTGTTTATCTTCAAAAATGGAACTGTTGTCTCTTGGGGATTAAAACGACATCAAGTAACTCACTATTTAGATACGATTAAATCATATGCAGACAAACCCATCGCCTTTAAAGTCCATGATGAAGTGAGTTATCAGTTTGGTTCTAAAACAGCAATAGAACCTCATGATTATTTTGATGTCGATTGTTTAACTCTAGACCGAGACTCAGATAATTATGAGCTCAAGCTTAGCTTATCTTATGGTTTCTCGCAATCAGTGAAACTTCAATATTTCGAAACCATTCTAGAAGGACTCATCGAGAGAAACACACCTTTAATTCATAATCTCGCCAAAAAAAGCACCGGCGCAGTTTCTCGTCATCAAGTACGCCATGTCACTAGTGAGATTTTGCGCGCACGCACTGAATTAAATCTAATTAGTAATTTTTTATATCATCCAAAATATTTTTGGCAACACCCGACGCTTGAAGAATATTATATTATGTTAGAGCGATATTTACACATTCAACGACGCGTCAACGCAATGAATCATCGCTTAGATATTCTTAACGATATTTTTGATATGTTTAATGATTACTTGGACAATCGCCATGCCCATAATCTCGAGCTCATTATCATTGGGTTGATTGCAATTGAAATTGTGGTGAGTCTCTTAAAATTTCATTTCTGATGATATCCTCAATCACTCAATTTGATGAAAAAACTTTGCAAGCATTAACTGAGCTATGCCAGGCTTGTGCAACAATTGATGGCAACAAAATTGCCATTTATTCTGAATTACTGGCAAATCAGCGTCCCAAACCTGCCAGTTTATTATGCTATGATATCCAAAAAAAAATTCTCACCGGGTTTGCAGCAGCTTTTTTCTTTGAATATAACGCGGCTGAAATTTCTTTATTAGTTCATCCTGATTACCGTCAACAAGGCTTAGCAAGAATATTATTAAAAAAATTAATAATAGACATTCAAAAAGAGCGAGCTGTAGACAATTTAGTTTTTTCATTGCCGCATCAGACATCAAATACCTCGGTAACACAAAAACTTAAAACCAAGGGGTTTCAATACCAAAGCAGCGAATATGAAATGATTCGACAACAAGATATTCCAATGCCATTAGCATTAGATAAAAAAGAGATGCGCCTGGCAAACTATGGGGATATAGAAACCCTATGCCTGATTGATAATCTTTGTTTCCCAGAAGGGCAACTCACCAATCAACAGCGATTTGAAAATTTATTAAATCGTCAAGATCATCAAATTTATTTGATTATTCATGAAAACAACATCATTGGCAAAGCCCATCTTACTTGGGATAAAGACACGGCAAAACTCAGTGACATCGCTATTTTACCGGCAATGCAGGGGCAGGGGTTTGGGCGAAATTTAATTGCTTTTTGTATTAATCAAGCTTTAGAAATTCCACGTAATAGAATTATGCTATCCGTTGAAACCCACAATCAACACGCCCTAAGGCTTTATCAACATGCAGGATTTCAAATCAGTAATGCACTAGATTACTGGTCTGGCCCTCTGCATGTTGATTTTTAAACGCGATTTATTATTTCACTTTATGATGACGTAGCTTCTGGATCGCACGAATTTGAGCAACTGCTCGTGCAAGCTCTGTGGCTGCGAGAGTATAATCTAAGTCACTTTGGCGATTGGCAATGGCTTCTTCAGCACGATGTTTGGCTTGTAATGCAGCAGCCTCATCAAGATGCTCAGCACGTTCCACTACGTCGGCAAGCACAGTCACCACATCAGGCTGAATTTCTAACATGCCGCCGGAAACATAATAAATTTCTTCTTCGCCACCCTGACGTTTAAAGCGCACTTCACCAGGCTTGAGCGTGGTCAGCAAGGGCGCATGGCCGGGGACAATGCCGATTTCGCCCAATGCACCAGTTGCCACAACCCTCTCCACCAACCCAGAAAAAATTTCTTTTTCCGCACTAACAATATCTAAATGTGTTGTGATTGGCATATCAATTCGCCTCATGATAACGTTTTGGCTTTCGCAATTGCTTCTTCAATACTACCAACCATGTAAAAGGCCTGCTCTGGCAAATCATCATACTCACCCGCTAAAATGCCTTGGAAGCCTTGAATTGTATCTTTAAGCGATACATACTTTCCTGGAGAGCCTGTAAAGACCTCGGCCACAAAAAACGGCTGTGATAAAAATCGTTGAATTTTACGTGCTCTAGAAACGACACGTTTATCTTCTTCTGATAATTCATCCATACCCAAAATTGCAATAATATCTTTTAATTCTTTATAACGTTGTAAACACTGTTGGACACGACGCGCTGTATCATAATGCAGCTGGCCAACGATTAATGGATCAAGCTGACGTGATGTAGAGTCTAATGGATCAACCGCTGGATAAATACCTATTTCTGCGATTTGCCTTGACAACACGACCGTCGCATCCAAATGCGCAAAGGTCGTTGCAGGGGATGGATCAGTTAAGTCATCCGCAGGGACATAAACAGCCTGAATTGAGGTAATAGATCCAGTTTTAGTTGAAGTAATCCGCTCTTGCAATATGCCCATTTCTTCAGCAAGCGTTGGCTGATAGCCTACTGCTGATGGCATACGTCCTAACAATGCAGACACCTCTACACCGGCTAGAGTATAACGATAAATATTATCAATAAAGAAGAGAACATCTCGACCTTCATCACGAAACTTTTCAGCCATGGTTAAGCCTGTTAACGCGACACGCAAACGGTTTCCTGGTGGCTCATTCATTTGACCATAAACTAAGGATACTTTATCCAATACATTTGAATCTTTCATCTCATGGTAAAAATCATTCCCTTCACGTGTACGCTCACCAACACCTGCAAACACGGAATAACCACTATGCTCAATAGCAATATTACGAATCAGTTCCATCATGTTAACGGTTTTACCCACGCCGGCGCCGCCAAATAAGCCAACTTTACCACCCTTGGCAAACGGGCATAATAAGTCGATCACTTTAATGCCGGTTTCGAGTAATTCTTGACTTCCTGCTTGCTCTTCATAACTCGGGGGTTGACGATGAATAGACCAATGTTCTTCGGCACCAACGTCTCCAGCATTATCAACAGGTCGTCCTAAAACGTCCATGATTCGTCCCAGGGTTTTTTTACCAACCGGAACTTGAATGGGTAGGCCAGTATTTCTGACCTTAACACCGCGGCGTAAACCATCCGTCGTGCCCATGGCAATCGTGCGCACTACACCATCCCCTAATTGTTGTTGCACTTCAAAAACGAGATCACCATCAACCTCTTTTAATGCATCATATATTTTAGGCACGTCATGCCGAGAAAATTCAACATCGACAACTGCACCAATAACTTGTACAACTTCTCCAATGACTGTAACCGCTGTTTCTACGCTCATTGCATATCCTCTTCTTATAACGCGTCTGCACCACCAACAATTTCTGCCAATTCCTGGGTAA